>JBBKVY010000088.1:0-2589 GCA_037968675.1 Acidimicrobiales bacterium
CAGCGGGCCGGTCTCGGGGCTCGTGATGAAGTCGCCGGCCCGGCCACCGGCCCGGCCCATCGTTGCGTAGAACCCGACCTCGGGGTCGTACAACGCAATCTCCATGAAGACGTCGAACCCGATCGGCCCGTCGGCAAGCCGCTCGCGAACGACCCGGTCAGCGGCAGTCATCTCGCCCACGGTCGACCGCCCCGCAGCAACTGTGGGTCAGATCGGACCGAACTCGGTCGAGAACGCACCACAGATGCCCGTATCTGGGGTCAGTTGCCGGAGGCGAGACTTGCGAGGTCGGCGAGGTTCCCGAAGCGGGTCGCGAGATTGCTGACACCGAAAGCCAGGGTGAGCACGGCAGTGATGGCAACCGCGGCGACGAGGCTCGGCGGGATCTTGATCGGGGTCTCGTCGCCATCGGCGACCGGGTTCATCCACATCTCGCGCGCCATGTTGGCGTAGTAGAAGAGCGCGATCACCGAGTTGACGGCCAGGAACACGGCAAGGACGTAGGCCGCCGGAGTGTTGGCCGAGACGACAGCACGGAACACCTCGAACTTGGCGAGCCAGCCGCCGAGCGGCGGGATGCCGGCCAGGCTGAACAGGAACATCGACAGCACGACGGTCATGCCCGGCGCGTACTCGAACAGACCGCCGAAGCTCGAGATCTCGGCCGAACGGGTCTTGCGGGCGATGCCGATTACACAGGCGAAGGCGCCCAGGTTCATGGCGGCGTAGATGACGAGATAGGTGACGACGGCACGGGCCGAGAGGTCGGAACCGACGGCCAGCGGCGCCAGCATGAACCCGGCCTGGGCCACCCCCGAGTAGGCCAACATGCGGATGATGTTGGTCTGACGCAGGGCGATCATGTTGCCGATGGTCATGGTGGCGGCGGCGAGCACCCACATGAGCGGCTCGATCACGTCGGTCCGGCCGGGGAAGGCGATGAAGATCACCTGGAGCAGCGCCACGAAGCCTGCGGCCTTCGAGGCCACCGCGAGGAACGCGGTGATGGGGGTGGGCGCGCCCTCGTAGGTGTCGGGCGCCCACGTGTGGAACGGGACAGCCGAGACCTTGAACGCGAAGCCGATGACGGTGAAGACGATGGCCAGCGTCACCATCGGCGCGTTGCCGGCGGTGCCACTGATGGCGGAACCGATCTCGGTCAGTCGGGTGTCGCCGGCGATGCCGAACAGGAGCGACATGCCGTAGAGCAGGATTGCGGAGGCGAAGACACCCATCAGGTAGTACTTGACGCCGGCCTCGTTGCCCATGAGGTCGCGCTTGCGCCAGCCGGCGAGCATGTACGCCGGGATCGACAGCAACTCGAGCGCCACGAAGATCGTGATGAGGTCACGGGCACTGGCCATGACGATCATGCCGAGCACCGAGCAGAGCACGAGGAAGTAGTACTCGCCCTCGGCGTAGTCTCCCTCGGCGATGTAGTTGGTCGACATCAGCACGACCACGTACGCCGACAGCAGGAACAGTCCCTTGAGCACGAGGGAGAAGTTGTCGACGACGTACGCGCCGCCGAACATCGACCGGTCGGCCCCATCGGTCGCCAGCGTGATCAACGGCAAGATGGCACCGAGCAGGCCCAGACCGGCGATGGAGGACAGGAGCGGGTTGTTGCCCTCGGGCTTGATCAGGTCGACGAGCAGGACGACGACGAGCGTGCCGACGAGGACGAACTCGGGCGCGAACGCGTGGTAGTCGATGTCGGGTCGGCTGAACTCCGCGACCTGGGCGAGTAGGGCCAGCATCGAGACCTAGTTCCCCGTCGCGGCGGCGATCGACTGGGCCACGTTGACGATCGACCCATCGGTGATCTTGAAGATCAGGTTGGGGTAGATGCCGAGCACGAGGATGAGGACGAGCAGCGGCGACCAGGCGATCCATTCGGAGGGCTGGACGTCGGTGATGTTCTCGTCGTTCTCGAACTCCTCGGAGACCGTCCCGAACGCAGTGCGCTGGTACAGCCAGAGGAGATAGCCGGCGGCGAGGACGGTGCCGATGGCGGCCACGACCATGTAGCCGCGGAACAGCTCGACGTTGAGGCCTTCCTTGGGCTGATAGGACGCGAGGATGGCGGGGAACTCCCCCCAGAATCCGGCGAGCCCGGGCAGACCGAGCGACGCCATCGTGCACAGGCCAAGAATCCAACCCATGCGGGGCGCCGAGAGGAGCAGCCCGCCGAGACGCTTGATCTCGAGGGTGTGGTAGCGCTCCTTGAGCGAGCCGGCCACGAAGAAGAGCATGCCGGTGATGAGGCCGTGGGCGACCATGCCGAAGACGGCGGCGTTGAGGCCGAAGTCGGTGAGCGTGGCGATGCCGAGCATCACGTAGCCAATGTGGGCCACCCACGAGATGGCGATGAGCCGCTTCATGACGGTCTGGGCGAGACAGCCCAGTGCGCCGTAGATGATGCCGATGACGGCGAGGAGGCCGATCCACGGCGCCCATGCCTCGGCACCCTCGGGGAGGATGGGGAGTGCGACGCGGATGAAGCCGTAGGTACCGAGCTTCAGGAGGACCGCGGCCAGGATGACCGAGCCCTGCGTGGGGGCCTGGGTGTGAGCGTCGGGCAGCCAC
>JBBKVY010000089.1:0-24611 GCA_037968675.1 Acidimicrobiales bacterium
GCGCGGTTCGCCGCATCGGCATACATCGCCGGGGGTGCGACCATCCTCGCCCTCATGCTCACGCTGATCACGTTCAGCATCTCGCACGAGCTCGAGTTCCGACCGATCCACTACCGGCGCATCCGCGACATCGCCGGGATGACCGCTGCGTCGATCACCGGCTCGGTGCTGCTGCTGATGTTCCTCAGCTTTCCGCTCGGCGAAGCCGATGTCGAGCGCAATTGGTACGTGTGGGTCTATTACACGGTCCTGCTCGGCGGCGCGGTCACCGGCGGTGTCTTCATCTCGGTGATCCTGATGATCTTCTACGCAGTTCGGAGTTTGATCGCGGTGGGCTTGGACTCCGCCACGAGCGACATCGTGATCACCGACGACGACACGTCGGGCTGACCCAACTGGAGCTGCCGGGCTCGGGCTGCCGGGCTCAGGTGACGGCTGCCTCGGAGGATGCGGTCGGCCGCGGTCCACAGCACGAAACCGTCGACCTCGCCCGCGCCGTCGACGTCGGTATGGGCATCGGCATCGGTGGAGCGAGCGAGTCCGAACCAAGGCGGCGCATCGACGGAACCGAGGTGGTCGAGCACATCGACCGAGTCCCCGGCGAGATCGCAGAGACCGAGGGAACCGTTCGTGACGATGTAGTCGTTCTCCTCACCGTCGAAGGTCTCGAGCACGACGCTCCGTGCGCTGGCTTCGTCCGGGACCTCGCACGCCACGACCAGATCGTCGTCGTCGGTCACATCCGCCAGTTCGCCTCGCTCGAGATCCAGCAGTCTCGACTCCCCTTCTACCGGATTGATCACCACGAGGTTCGCATCGGATGTGAGTTCGAACCCACCGCCGAACGTGGGGACCGGGTCGACCCCCACGGTGAGCGGATCCTCCGGGTCGTCGACCGACCGCCGGATGAGGCGCGCGACGGCTGGCTGGGGGTCCAGCGTCCCGTCGTCGTCGAAATCGGTGACCTCGACCACCGATGTCTCGTCGCATGTCCAGAAGACGTCGAAGCGGAAGGGGAGGTCGTAGCAGAGCGCCGGGCCGGCACCGCCGAACTCGGGGGTGCCGTCGGGGGCCGCCACGGCAACCAACGAACCGAGGCGCGCGTATTCTGCGGCGATCTCGACCGTGATGTCGGCGTCTCGGTCGCCGATCGGGAGTGCGCCGAGCGAGAACAGGGACCGACCGGAGTCGGCGTCGACATGTGCAGACCACCCGCCGTTCGGCCCGTACGACACCGCTTGTTCCGGCGTCACGAAGTCGGAGAGCGGACGACGCCACACCTGTTGGTAGCCGTCGGCGGTGAACCGTCCCAGCTCGACGTCGCCGCCTCCCGAGTCGGCACTCAGACGGAGATCAGCCGAACCACCGATTGTCCGCTCGAGACCACCGTTGACCGTGTCGACCAGGGTCCCGGTCTCCGGGTCGTGCAACGCCGTCCGGCCGTCGGCCAGCGGGAGGCAGAGGAACTCGTCGTCGATGCAGCGATACGGGCTGAGCTGGGCCCATTCGGTCTCGGACTGCCAGCGTTCGGTCCCGGTTTCGAGATCGACCGCCTGGAGCTGGATCAGGGTGCCGTCGTAGGTGGTGGTCACCACGGCGCCCAGTGCTTCGTCGACGTACGGCGTGAACACGACTCCAGGTATGCGCCCGTGCTGGTGGGCCACCCGGCGCCACCGCTCGGTTCCGTCGGTGAGGTCGACGGCGATCAGGTGGAGGGTCCTGTCGATCTCCGAGTAGTAGACGCCGGTCTCTCCCCGCACACGGACCGGCCCCGCCACCAGCGGAAGGTCCTCTGCGATCCACGTGGTGAGGTCGGGGGCGCCGGCCGGAGGCCGAGCCGTCGACGTGGTCGAACGCTCGCCGGTCGCGTCGTCAGACGGTGTGGCGTCGCTGCTCGTGCACGCAGCCGCGACCACGGCGGAGGAGCACGGCCGTCGCGATGCGGCGCCCCATGCTCAGGCGCCGAGACGCGCTCGGGCGGCCTGTGACCGTTCGACCAGGTAGCCCGGGATCGTCACGCCGTTGATCACCGGCGAGTCGCTGCCGGTCGCAGCGGCGCCGCCAGCGTCGACGTCGGCCGACTCGTCGACCTCGGGTTCGTCGAAGGCACCGGACTCGAGAGCCCGGGCGCGGCGAGCGTCGAACTCGGCGTACTTCTTGGCCGGCACGATCAGTTCCCGGTTGAGCGATCCGATGTCGACGTCGTTGTCGAAGAGGACCGTGTAGCGGATCCACTTGTCCCAGCCGTCGACCAGCGCCACCTTGCCCGTGGTGCCCTCGGGCACGCCAGGCAGGTCGACGAAGGCCGCGACCTTCGACTTGCGCTTCAGGTCGCCGTCGTTGCCGATCTCGCGTGCGATGTCGGCATCGGAGATGTCGTCTCGGGACAGCAACTCGGGGGCGATCGCCATGGCGGCAATGGTGGCACGCCGGCGCCGCACGCCCGAACTCCGGCGCTCAGCTGCGCACGGCCTGCGACCAGGTCTTGCCGGCCTCGACGTCGACGTCGTGGGGCAGGCCCAGCACTCGTTCCGCCAGGATGTTCCGCTGGACTTCACTCGTCCCACCGCCGATGGTGAGGGCGCGGGCGAAAAGGTAGCCGAAGTGCCAGTTGTGTGCGTCGTCTCGTTGGAACGGGCCAACGGATGCGAGGACACCGTGGGTGCCGGCCAGGTCCTTGGCCAACTCCATGATCGCCTGGCCGTGCTCGTCGGCCATGATCTTGCGGATCGACGCCTCGGGCCCGGGTTGTTCGCCCCGCACCTGTGCCGAGACCGTCCGCAGGCGGATGAGATCGAGGATCTTGGCCTCGATGTACAGCCCCGCGATCCGATCGCGGAGCACCGGATCGTCGACTCGGCCGGCGTGCCTGATCTCGTCGAAGAGATCCCACGACGTGGGACCGAGGCCCCAGAGCAAACCGCCGGAGGAGAGCGACACCCGCTCGTTCCCCAGCGTGACCTTGGCGAGGCTCCAGCCGTTGTTCACGTCGCCGACCCGAAGCGAGTCGGGGATGCGGACCTCGTCGAGGAAGACCTCGTTGAAGATGGCGACTCCCGTCATCTCCCGCAACGGGTTGATGGTGATGCCCGGTGTGTCCATGGGGCAGATGAAGTACGTCACCCCGGCGTGTTTGGGCACGTCGGTGTCCGTCCGGGCGATCAGGATCCCGTACTGCGACTGCGTCGCCCCCGAGGTCCACACCTTCTGTCCCGTGACCACCCACTCGTCACCGTCGCGAACGGCTCGGGTGGCGAGGTTGGCGAGGTCACTTCCGGCGCCCGGTTCCGAGAAGAGCTGGCACCAGGTCTCCTCGCCGCTCAGCAGCGGGAGCAGATACCGGTCCTTCTGCTCCTGCGTCCCGGCGTGGACGATGGTGGGTCCCGCCCAGCCGATCCCGATCACGTTCGTCGGCCGCTTGATCCCGGCCGCCTTCAACTCCTCGTCGATGAGGATCTGGTGGATCGGATCGGCAGCCAACCCCCACGGTGTCGGCCAGTGGGGTGCGACGTACCCGGCCTCGGCCAGCGTTCGTCCGGTGGGGTCGGGATGGTCCGCGATCCAGTCGCGCACCGCCTGCCTCCGGGGATCGTCGTCGCCGGGGAAGTCGAAATCCACGGTCGGCACCGTACGCTGACCTCGTCCGCCGGGCCGAGCGATCGGCCCACACGTTCGGAAAAAATCCGACCCGGACCACGAACGAGCAGGATTTCTTCCGTCGAACCGAGATTTCCCGGGTAGCATCGGAAGCCGGGTGATTTTCACATTTCCCGGCCCACGTTCCCCAACGTGCCCGTAGAACTCCCATCTCCCCTGTCCTGGAGGTCGTCGTACAAGTGAGTCCCGCAGCACGCGCCACACGTTCGGGTGAATCCGACGAAGACATCGTCCGGTTGTACCTCAACGACATCGGGCGCCATGCGCTCCTGACCAAGGAGGACGAGGCTCGCCTCGGTGCCCTGGTCCAAGCCGGGGTCGACGCTCGTGAGCGTCTCACCGCCGAAGAGGACGTCACGCCGGCCGAGAAGGCCAAGATGCGTCGTCAGGTCCGCGCCGGCGACCGCGCCACCGAGCAGTTCGTCAACGCGAACCTGCGCCTGGTGGTCTCGATCGCCAAGAAGTACCACCGCACCGAGCTGCCGCTGCTGGACCTGATCCAGGAGGGCAACCTGGGCCTGATCCACGCCGTCGAGAAGTTCGACCATCGCAAGGGTTTCAAGTTCTCGACCTACGCCACGTGGTGGATCCGTCAGGCGATCACTCGCGGCGTGGCGAACACCGCCCGCACCATCCGCCTGCCGGTACACGCCCACGATCTGCTGAAGCAGATCGACAAGGCCCGCGGCATGCTCGAGTCGAAGCTCGGTCGCCCACCGACCCTCGAGGAGCTCAGCGTCGAGGTCGGCCACCCGCCGGCCAAGATCGAGGAGATCCTCGCGTCTGCCCGTATCGCGAAGTCGCTCGACGACGGGCTCTCCGACGACGGTGACATGACCCTCGGCGACCTCGCAGCCGTGGCCGAGGACGACCCCGAGGGCGACGCCGTCACCGAGGCCACCCGTGGCGACGTTCTCGCCGGCCTCAAGGGCCTCGACGACCGCGAGCAGCGCATCCTGATCTTGCGCTACGGCCTCGACGGCCACGAGCCGCGCACCCTCGACGAGGTCGGGCGCCACTTCGACCTCACCCGTGAGCGGATCCGTCAGATCGAGGCCCGGGCGATGAGCAAGCTGCGTCACCCCGCCAACGCCGGCATTCTCGCCGACCTGGCGTCGTAGCCCCACCCCTTCCCCTCCGTTCTGGTGAGCGAACGCGCCACCTCGTGGTACCAATCGCCTACCAGCGCCCGACCCCACCAGTTCTGGTGAGTCATCGCGCCATCTGGTGGTGTCATCTGCACACCAGAACGAGGATCGATGGGGTCGGCGTGGAGTCGGTCCGTACGATGCGTGCATGACCGGTTGGAACTTCGCGGAGACCTGGGAGGCGATCGCGGAGACGATCCCCGACGCCGCGGCGCTGGTCCACGGTGACCTGACTCGGACGTGGTCCGACTTCGACGCGCGATCCGACGGGGTCGCGGAGGGCCTGCTCGACGTCGGCGCCACCGAGGGCACGACGATCGCCCAGTACCTGACCAACCGGCCCGAGTACCTCGAGTCCGTGTTCGCGGCATTCAAGCTCGGGTTGGCGCCGGTCAACACCAACTACCGGTACGTCGACGACGAACTGGTCTACCTGTGGGACAACGCCGACACGTCGGTCGTGGTGTTCGAGGGCCAGTTCACCCACCGCATCGAGTCGCTGCGTGACCGCGTGCCCGGCGTGAAGGCGTGGTTGTGGGTCGACGACGGCACCGACGAGTGCCCGGAGTGGGCCCACCCCTTCGAGGTCGCGGCGACGTCGGGCGCGCGACGGACTGCGGCACCCTGGGGCCGGAGCGGCGACAGCCTCTACCTGCTCTACACCGGCGGGACCACCGGCATGCCCAAGGGCGTCATGTGGCGCAACGACGACCTGCTCCTCGTCCTCAACGAAGGGGCGCCACGCAAACGGCACCTGCCGGACGAGGTCGATCTCGCCCACGTTCGCACGGTCTGTTCGACCCCCGGCATCCGCACCCTGCCGGCCTGCCCCCTCATGCACGGCACCGGTGCCTTCAATGCCTTCACCGCCCTCACCGTCGGCGGCTCGGTCGTCACGTTGACGGGACAGAAGTTCGACGCCGTCGAACTCCTCGACACGATCGAGCAGCAGCAGGTCAACAACACCGCGATCGTGGGCGATACGTTCGCTCGTCCGATCCTCGCCGCCCTCGAAGCGGAGCCCGACCGCTGGGACATCTCGTCCCTGCGTGTCGTGCTCTCGTCCGGGGTGATGTGGAGTCGGGCCAGCAAGGACGGCCTCCTCCGCCACAACCCCAGGATGTTGCTGGTCGACTCACTCGGCTCGTCCGAGGCCATCGGCATGGCGAGCTCGGTCTCCGGCGGCGACAACGACGCCGCTCGCACCGCCACCTTCACGCTCGGCCCGAAGACCCAGGTCATCTCGGACGACGGACGGCTCCTGTCCCCGGGCGACGACGAGATCGGCAAGGTCGCCATCAAGGGACACGTGCCCGTCGGCTATTACAAGGATCCGGTGAAGTCGGCCGAGACGTTCGTCCGGGTCGACGGCGAGAGCTATTCGATGCCCGGCGACTACGCCCGGGTCGAGGCGGACGGCACGCTCGTCCTGCTCGGTCGCGGCTCGGTGTGCATCAACACCGGCGGCGAGAAAGTGTTCCCCGAGGAGGTCGAAGAAGCCCTCAAGGAGCACGACCTGGTCCACGACGCCGTCGTCGTCGGGCTGCCCGACGAGCGCTTCGGACAGGCCATCACTGCCGTCGTCGAACCGATCGTGGGGGCGTCACCTGACGAGGCCCAACTCGTCGCCCACGTGAAGGAGCGGCTCGCGGCCTACAAGGCACCGAAGCGGACCGTCCAGGTCGACTCGCTCGGTCGAGCCGCCAACGGCAAGGTCGACTACGAGCGTTGGACCGCTCACGCAGCCGAAGCGCTGGGCGTCGAGATCGGCTGAGTGCCAGGAGGTACTTGCGGCGACTCTGGTCCGGCACCCGAGCGTACGTGCACGTCGACCCGGATCAGCAGAAGACCTCCATGGTGGCTGCGGCCCAGTAGAGGTCGGCGGCGTTGTTCGGCGTGGTCGATGTGGCGGAGCGCGTCGTCTGGGCTGGAGTACCAGCGGCCGTGGTCACGGTGAGGTCGAAGCCGATGGTCCGGTTCGAGAAGCCATCGGTCATTTCAGTGAGCGTCGGGTGGGTCCACTGGATGGTGTTGGTGTTCGCCGACTGGGTCCGGTTGACGGCCGCGAAGAACTGCGTGTTGGTCGCCGCCGGAGCAGCGGGCAGTGAAACCGTCGCCACAGGACCGGTCGACTGGTTGCCAGCGCTGGCGGTCTGCACAACGGTCGGTGACGAGGCCGAGGTCAACTGCACGACGTGGCCGATGAAGTGGTGGCCCTTGTTCGTGCCGACGTTCACCGTGATCCTCTGGGCGGGCGGTGCGGCACTTGCCGTGTACGTGTACATGCCGAAATAGAAGCGATCGCTGGTGTTCTGCCGGTAGTTGTCGAACACCCGTTGCGTCGGATTGACGCCCGTCGAGCGGGTCACCGAGTGATTGGTCACACCGTTGGTGCGCACGTTGTAGACCACGACGACGAGCGCACCGGGGCTCGGCGTGAAGATCGGGCTGACGGTCGACGAGAATCGGTTGCTGTTCGCATCCTCGATGGTCACCCATGACGTCCCGCCGACGAGAGGCGTCCCGACGACGGCACAGCCCGATCCGACACCGGCGCTGGCACCGGGGCGCTGATCACCTGCGGAGCGGCCCAGGCCACCGCACCGAGCACAGTCGCTCGCCGAAGAACCGAACGTCGATCGAAACCCCTGCTACCTGCCCCGGCCACGTTGGCTCTCCTCGTCGAGTGAAGGCTCAAGCTACTCCGCACGTCGGAGACCTCGACGATCATCGGATCGCTCAGGCGACACGCCAACCCGCAGCCACGATCGATCGTCAATCGCTCTCGTCGATCTCGTTGAACGCGTCGATCAACAACCGCTTCTCGACCTGGTTGAGCGCTGCGCCGGGGTGCAGTCGGACGTAGTTCGACGGCGGCATCGAGCCGACGATGATCTCCTCGGCCGCATCGTCGGCCTCGGATTCGAAGTCGTCCCACTCCGAGAAGTTCAGCTCCCGCCGACCGGACTCCACGTCGTTGCGCACCAGCCACGACAAGGGCGCCACGTACGAATAGATGGGCCACCGGGTCTCGTTGCTGTGGCAGTCGTAACACGCCGCCCGGGCCACCCGCTCCACCTCGGTCGACGGCCACCGGATCGGATCGCCGAGCGGTGGATTCGACCGTTCCCAGCCGTAGGGCACGAATTGGATCACGACCGCGACGAACGCCAGCACACCGATCACCGGACGGAGCCGGAGGTACAGCCGTCGTGTGTTCGGACCCATCAACCCATCATGGCGCGTAGCCTCGGAGACGTGATCGAAGTCGTCGTGGACCGATCGGTGGCACAGCCGGCCGAAGCCGTGTTCGACTTCCTGTCCGACCACTCCAACAACCCGCGCTGGCAGACGGGCATGGAGTCGTGCACCTGGAAGACCAAGCCACCCATACGCAAGGGTTCGCGCTACGACCAGGTGGCCACGTTCCTGGGTCGCGAGATCCGCACCGAGTTCGAGGTCATCGCCCACGAACCCGGGCGGTCGATCACCATCGAGTCACGCTCGGGTCCACTCGACCTCCACATCACCCGCACGGTCGAAGCCGACGGCGACCGCACCCACGTCCACGCCGTCATCCAGGGAACACCGAACGGGCTCCTGCGATTCGTCGAGCCGCTCATGGCCGGCAAGGTCCGCAAGGACATCAACGCCGACTACGACCGCCTCGTCACCATGCTCGACGGCGATTGATCGCGGGCGATCCGGCCGACCTAGCCTCGCCCGCATGAATCTCTCCTTCGACGGTCAAGTCGCGATCATCACCGGCGCGGGTGGGGGCCTGGGCCGCTCGCACGCACTCGAGATCGCCCGGCGCGGCGGGTTCGTCGTGGTCAACGACCTCGGCGGTTCGGTCGACGGCAAGGGCGACGACGAATCCGCAGCCCAGAAGGTGGTCGACGAGATCACCGCCGCCGGCGGTGAGGCCGTGGCCAATCACGACTCCGTCGCCACCCCCGAGGGTGGCGCCGCCATCGTGCAGACCGCCATCGACACCTGGGACAAGGTCGACATCGTCATCAACAACGCCGGCATCCTGCGCGACACCAGCTTCGCCAAGATGACGCCCGACATGCTCGAGCCCGTGCTCGACGTGCACCTCAAGGGCGCGTTCTACGTGACCCAGCCCGCCTTCGTCCACATGAAGGAACAGGGCTACGGCCGCATCGTCAACACCTCGTCCGGCGCCGGCATCTTCGGAAATTTCGGCCAGAGCAACTACGGCGCCGCCAAGATGGGTCTCGTCGGCCTGGTCAACGTGCTCGCGGTCGAGGGCGCGAAGTACAACATCAAGGTAAATGCCATCGCCCCGGTCGCCGCCACCCGTATGACCGAGGACATCCTGGGACCGCTGCTCGACCAGCTCGGCCCGGAGTACATCACCCCGATCGCCGTGTACCTCGCCAGCGAGGGCTGCGACGTGACCGGCGAGGTCTACTCGTGCGGCGGAGGCCACGTGGCGCGGGTGTTCACCGGCGTCACGCCAGGCTTCACCGACAAGGAGCTCTCGGTCGAATCGATCGCCGAGAACCTGGCCACGATCCGCTCCGAAGATGGCTACGCCGTCCCCGCCGACCTCAACGAGGAGCTCGGGCTCACGCTGGAGGCCCTCTCCTGATCACGGTGCCTTTGTCGCGACCCCGGTCGGCTCTTCCACGACCTTGGTGTGACGAAGTGCCCACAGGAACAACGGGACCTGCAACGGGAGCCGGATGAGGCTGGCGATGCCGCGAGCGTCCGTCGGCGGGTTCTGGATGGTCTCGTAGATGTTGCCGGGGTAGACGCCGACGAACACCGCGAACGTCGCCCACGCGCCGATCTTCGCGGTCCTACGGTTGACGACGAGGGCACCCGCTGCGAGTTCGGCCACGCCGGAGCCGTACACCCACGCCCGGACCGAGCCCGGCAACACCTCCGGGATCAGCGGGTCGTAGAACTTCGGGTTGAGGAAGTGCATGGTCCCCGTCCCGAGCATCACGGCGGCGAGGGCCAGGCGAGATCGCCGGCGCTGGGGATCTTCGGGGAGCATCCGGGCAGCGTAGATGCGTGCTGGGTCAGAGCGTCTTCACCCAGCGCTCCCCCTCGGTCAGTCGACGGGAGAGCTGCTCGGCTGTCGCCTCGGTGATCTTGCGCACCCCAGAGATGCGGTTGAGTTCGCCGTTGACCTCCCGATGCGACTTGCCGGTGATCTGCACGAGGTGGGCGACGAGCGACGCATTGTCCTTCCGGAGCTTCGATTTCTGCTCTGCGAGACTCGGCCCTCCGGCCCCGACGAGTACCCCGACCTGTCGCTTGCGCGGCAGCGGCGGGAGGTCGATGTCGAGCGACTCGTCACCGTCGTCCTCGTCCCACACCAACTCGGGCTCGTCGCCGTCGTCGGGCGGTGCGTCGGCCACGCCGGTGGCAACGGCAGACATCGCCTGGAACAACGAGAGCTGGTCGTCGTCACCGAAGTCACCCGGCGCGTCCAGCTCGCCGTTCGGATCGTCGAAGCCACCGTCGTCGTCACGGACTCGTTTGTACAGCGAGTGTCGCCGTTGTTCCGCGACGCCCTCGGCCAAGCGGCGGAGCCGGAGGTCGTCGGGGACGTAGAGCCATGCCCGTTGGGTGCGAAGGCCACGTGTCCAGCGCACCAGACGACCGACCGCCTGGCGGAAGAACAGCTCGGTCGTCGTGTTGGTGGCGAACACCCCGACCCGTAGGCGGGGGATGTCGACGCCCTCGGAGACCATGCGGACAGCGACGATCCACGGATCGCCCGACGCCGCGAACCGGGCGATGCGGGCCGAGGCCATCGGGTCGTCCGACGTCGCGACGGTGACTCGGATGCGCCAGCGCTGCTCGAGCAGGTCGGCGATGGCGCGGGCGTGCTCGACGTCCATGGCGATGACCAGACCCGCCGCCTCTGGGTGGGTGCGGCGCACCTCGAGGAGGCGCCGGTGCGCGTCACCCAGGACAGCGGCGAGCCATTCGCCGTCGGGCGACAGCGCGGTGCGGAGCCGTTGATTGGCCCGGACCCGGTCGAGCTCGTCGTCGAAGTCGTGGGCGTGGAACGTCCCGTCGGGCGCCACCCACTCCATCTGTCCCTGATGCCGCGGGAAGTGCACGGGTCGTACGACGCCACCGTCAGTCAGCGCATCGCCGTATCCGTACTCGAAGTCGGGCACGGCCTCCTCCCACTCGTAGGTCACGAAGGGGATGGGGGTGGTGTCGGAGCGGAACGGTGTGCCCGACAGCGACAGACGCTGGGCGGCGTCGTCGAAGGCGACCCGGAGACCGTCGCCCCAGGCCCGCTCGTCTCCGGCATGGTGGATCTCGTCGATGATGGCGAAGCCACCGACGGCGAGGCGGGCGATGCTCAGTGGGTTGGAGGCCACCTGCTGGTAGGTCGTCACCAGGCCGTCCATGTCGGCGGGAAGTGGGTCTCCGGCCTTCCAGAACGGCTCGAGGTCGAGGTCGAACGCGGCGGCCGCGTGTGCCCACTGACGCTTGAGGTGCTGTGTCGGTGCCACGACGACGAGCCGTGCGTCCGGGTTCTCTGCCAGCCAGTGGCGCGCCGCGGTGAGCGCGAACGTCGTCTTGCCAGCGCCCGGCGTGGCGACGGCGAGGAAGTCCGACCCCACGGCGGTCCGGAAGCGTTCGAGCGCGTCCTTCTGCCACCGTCGGAGTCGGATCGTGCGCGCCATGGAGCGTCCGAGCTTAGGAGCCGCACCCCTGCGGGCTGGGCACCCCGATCTGCCCCGCGAGCCACGGCCGTGACGATCAGGTGTTCTGGTCGGACACCCGTTGGATCACCGGTGAGCCATGGTGGTGGACCAGGCGCCACCCGTCGTCCGACTTGGCGAAGACGTTGGTCGCCGCCACTGCCTGGGTTGTTCCGCTCTCGATCAGGTTCTCGTTGCACGTGACCCAGGCGAGATCGCCGGCCACCGACACCCGCTCGTCGGTGACGATGAACTGGAGACGCTGCGGGCCGTCGAAGAGCGCGAACCACGACGCCGAGACCGATCCCCACCCCGTGAGGATCGCCCAACCCGGGTGCACGCAGGCCACTCGATCACTGTGCTCCCACACATCGGACATGGCATCGAGGTCCCGGCGTTCGAATGCGTCGTAGAACTCGGCGTTGGCGGTGCTCACGTCGAGCACGTCGGTGTCGCTCATCTTCGGCCGACCGTACCTCCCCTGACAGGATGCCCCGATGCACACCGTGTCCTCGACCGACGGCGTCACCCTCGCCGTCCACGAGCTCTCCGATGATCGCACCGGCCGTCCGCTGCTGCTGTGCCACGCGACCGGGTTCCACGGACGCGTGTGGCGTGCGCTGGCCGCCGAGCTCCTCGACCGACGGTGCCTGGCGCTCGATTTCCGGGGGTACGGCGACTCCACCGAGCAAGACGGTGACCTGCGCTGGGAGGGCTTCGCCGACGACGTCTTGGCAGTTGTCGACACCCTCGACCTCGTCGACGTCCAGGCGGTCGGTCACTCGAAGGGTGGCGCCGCCCTGCTGCTGGCCGAGATCGCCCGACCCGGCACGTTCGAGCGACTCGTGTGCTTCGAACCGATCGTGTTCCCCCCGTTCCCGCCCGAGATGACACGACCCGACACGGTGCCGGCGGGCGAGAACCCACTGGCAGCCGTCACCCGCCATCGACGCGAGCACTTCGACTCCTACGACCAGGCGATCGAGCGCTTCGCTTCCAAACCGCCGCTGGGCTCACTCCGCCCTGATGTGCTGGACGACTACGTCCGGTACGGATTCCGACCGGTGGACGGCGGCGGCATCACGCTCAAGGCGCGCCGGGAGCACGAGGCCCGCACGTACGACACCGGGTCGCAGCACGGCGCGTTCGAGCACCTCTCCGCCGTGGCGTGTCCCGTGCTCGTCGCCCACGGCGACGGCGGCGGATTCCCGGCCATCGCCGCACCGAAGATCGCCGATGCGCTGCCCGCGGGAACGCTCGTCGAGATGGCCGACCTCGGGCACTTCGGCCCGCTCGAGGACCCGGTCGCCTTCGCTCGGACCGTGCGCGAGTACCTCGCCACCGACCAGCGCGATGCGTCCTGACTGTCGTACCCCCGACGTACGCTCGTTCCATGGCACTTCCGGTCCCGTCTGCACTGTCGCCGTCGAAGCTGTCGAGTTTCACGTCGTGCGCAATGCAGTTCCGGTTCGCCAACATCGACCGGATCCCCGAGCCGCCGACCCTCGCGACCTCCCGGGGCACCCTCGTCCACGCCGCACTCGAGCACCTCTTCACCCTTCCGGCCGAGGAACGGGTGCTCGGGATCGCCGACCACTGCGTCGACGTGGCCCATGCGGCCTCTCGCGACGACCCGGAGTGGACCGAGCTCCGACTCGACGACGAGGCGGACGCGTCGATGGTGGCCGAGGCTCGCCATCTGGTGGCCAACTACTTCCTCCTCGAGGATCCCTCGACCGTCACCGCGATGGGAATCGAGCTGAAGCTCGAGGTCGAGATCGGTGGGCTCACGCTGCGCGGCATCATCGACCGACTCGACCTCGTCGACGGCGAGCTCGTCGTCACCGACTACAAGACCGGCCGCTCCCCCAGCGACTTCAGTGCGCGTGCACGCATGCAGGGAGTCCACGTCTACTCGCTGATGTGTGAGCGGTTCTTCGGCCGGCGCCCGGTCCGCGTGCAGCTGCTCCATCTCGCCGAACCGGTCGCCGTGATCGCCGAGCCCACCGACCAGTCGACCGATGCACTGGAACGGCGACTGCACGCGGTGTGGTCCGCGGTCGAGTCCGCCTGTGAACTCGAGGACTTCCGACCACGCCCGTCAGGGTTGTGCGATTGGTGTTCGTTCCGACCGTGGTGCCCGTCGTTCGGTGGCGATCCGGCGCGAGCGGTGGTCGACGTCGAGATCGGACAGCGAGCCGAGGCCGGTCAAGCGCCGCTCCTCCATGTCTGAGACCGCACCGGACATCGCCGCGGCGGAGCGCCAGCATCCCGTCCAGGCGGCCATCGTGCACTTCGATTCCGCCGTCGACGAGGCCTTCGACCGCCTCCGCGGCAACAGGACCAGCGACCGGATCTTCTACACCGCGTCGGAGCTCGGCGACTTCAGCCTCATCTGGCATCTGGTGGCAACGACCAAGGGGTTGCGCCGTGGCGACGATCTCCCGGGCACGGTGCGACTCATCGGCGCGCTCGGGCTCGAGTCGCTGTTGGTCAACGGAGCCATCAAGTCGATCTTCCGTCGCAAGCGACCGGTCACCGACGTGCCGAGGCCGCATCGACTGCGGAAGCCACGATCGTCGAGCTTCCCGTCGGGCCATGCGTCCGCGGCGACCGTGTTCGTCGTGATGGCATCGGAGGACGATGCGCTCGCTCCGCTCTACGTCGCCGCCGCCGCCACGGTCGCGCTGTCCCGGATCTACGTCCGCATCCACCACGCGTCCGACGTGGTCGGTGGCGTGGTCGTGGGCACCGCGCTCGGGGCGGCGATGCGACGCTGGCTCCCTCGCGGGAGCTGAGTCAGGTCGGGACCGGGGCGGGCGCCCCGGCCTGCACGGGCACGAGGAGCGTCCGCACATCGAGCAACAGATCAGCCACCTCGTTGGTCGAGATGAGGTCACGCTTCAGCAGCGTGACGAGTTCGGTGTCGATGCGAGCGACCACGGAGTCGATCGCGAAGTCCAGCTGGTCCAGATCACGCGTGTCGGTCATCGCACGCGAGCGTACTCCCACGACGGGGCGAGCGGAGGCAGCCCCCAGCCCCTCTAGCCTTGCCCCGTGGAGTACGAGATCGTCCGACGCCTGGCCCGGGGTGGCATGGGTGTGGTCGATCTGGCTCGTGCCCCGGACGGCACCCTCGTCGCACTCAAGCGCCTCGGCCTCCATGGCACCGCCGCAGAGATGCAGGACGCTCGCACCCGGTTCGAGCGTGAACTCGCGGTCCTGCGGTCCATCCGACACGACGCCATCGTCCCGCTGCTCGATGTCGTCGACGACGACGGCGACATCGTGCTGGTCATGCCGTACCTGGCGGGCGGCAACCTGGTGGAGGTCGTCCGCGACGGTGGTCCGATGCCGGCCGAGCGGGTGCAGGCCCTCGCCGCCCGTCTCCTTCCCGCGCTCGCCGTGGCCCATCGGGCGGGGATCATCCACCGCGACATCAAGCCGGCCAACGTCCTCTTCGACCACGACGGCCGTGCCCATCTCGCCGACTTCGGCGTCGCGACGACCCGGGACGACACCGGCGGACTCACCCGCACGGGCACGGTGGTGGGAACACCCGGGTTCCTCGCACCCGAGCAGGCTCGCGGCGAGTCGGTCACGGCCGCGGCCGACATCGCATCGTTGGGCGCCACGCTGCACTTCGCGGCCACGGGTCGGAGTCCGTATGCAGGCGGCGACGCCCCTGCGGTGCTCCTCCGCACGTCGCGGGCCAAGTCGACAATCGACCGCGATCTCGATCGAGACCTCCGCCGGATGCTGGTCACGATGCTCGACGGCCGCCCCGAGCGTCGCCAGTCCGCGGCGTCGTTGGCCGGCGGTGCCGCCGACACCGACCCGATCCCGACCGTCGACCGGCGCCAGCGACCATGGCTCGTCCTGGTCGCCATCGCCGCCGCGTTGCTGGTCGGGCTCGGTGTCCGGGCTGCATCCGACCGCGCTGAATCGGCGGCAGCACCCACGACCACGGCCTCGACGACGACGACCGAGCCCCCGTGCGATCCCCTGCCCTATCGGCCCTGCGGCGGTCGCAACGCACCAGACACCGACGGTCGCCGGTGCCTGACCGGTCACGACGATTACGACGGCAACGCCGCCAACGGCTGTGAGGCCGCAGCCGACGATCTCGACGGGACCCTGCTCGGCGACCGCCTCGAGGCGACGATCGTCCCCACCGACGACGTCGACCGGTACCCGCTGCGGGTGGAGGACGAGGGTGACCTCCTGTGCAACAACACCCTTCGACTACGGATCACGGCCCCCGAGGGCACCACGCTCCGTCTCCTCCTCGTCGATGACCAGGACCGGATCTTCGGCGAAGCGATCTCGGCCGACGGCGTGACCGGAGACATCGCGATCTCCGACCCTCGGTGCTTCCAGAGCGACAGCGGGGACTACACGGCCATCGTGGAGCCAACCGGCACCGATCGGAGCGCCGAGGTCTACGTGCTCGAGCGGGACGGCAGCTTCTGATGGGACAGGATGCCCCGATGCATCGCCCCGACCCGCTGAACGGGCGTCTGTTGCTCACGCTCACGTTGGTCGTGCTCCTTCCGATGTCGGCGTGCGCGCTGGACGAGGCCGAGTTGTTCCGCGCGGGCGCACCACAGATCTCGGCGGAGGTCGGCCAGCTGCGCGTCCTCAGCTACGACGACGACCCCGGCGACGACTGGATCGACATCGTCACACCCGACGCAATGCTGTTCGAGGAGGGCGACGCGTTCCGTGAGGCCGACTCGCGGACTGCTTCCGACGACCAATCGGCGGAGCAACGGCGACTCTTCACCGGCCGTGCCCCTGGGAGGACGCTCCTCGTGCAGTTGAACGAGGTCGACGATGAACTCCTCGTGTGGGACCTCGTGGTCGGTGACCCCGATCAACCGTTCTCAGACGGCACCCACACCGTCCACGCGGGCCGCCAGATCCAGATCGACGTCGGCGGGTACGTCGTCGTCGCGCTCGACGCGTCGGGCGGCCCGGCGACCGAGGTGGTCAGCGCCGCTCCGGACGGGGCGAGCCTGGCCCTCGTCGCCAGCCACGAGCCATCGGCAGGTGCGCCCGTGTGGGTCGACGTCTATCGAGCAGTGGATCCGGGCTCGTTCACGTTCGCCTACCGCGACGTCGGCGGACTCGTACAGGTCCCGATCGCCATCGGCTGATCCGCCGGGCTCAACGGCCGATCGCCGCGACCACCTGCTTCGCGCTCGGGTTCACCATCGACACGTCGCCGATCACCACGGTGGGCACGGTCTCGCTGCCGTTGGCCAGCGAGCGGACCGTCGCCGCGGCGTCCGGGTCGTCCCAGATGTTGCGTTTGTGCATCGGGACGCCGAGCTTCGACAGCTTGCGGTCGAGCATCATGCAGAAACCGCACCCGGGTCGCCAATAGAACGTGATCGGGTCCGTGGTGGGGATGGCGGAGGAGTCGGTCACGCCCCCTACAACCAGCACCCGGGCCATCTCATTCCGTGTTGTTGCGGTCGGCTCCTGCGTCGCCTCCCTGGTATGGCCGGCGCTGGCGCTTCCTCCAGCCACACGACTGTTGCGGCCAGCTCCTGCGTCGCCTCCCTGGTATGGCCGGCGCTGGCGCTTCCTCCGGCCGGTACCGTCGCACCCCATGGGAATGGACCGCGCCGGATTCACCTTCGCCAGCATCATGGGTCTCGGGCCACAGCTCGCGGTCGAGACCGCGAAAGAGGCCGAGGAACTCGGCTACGGGTCGTTCTGGACGGCGGAGACCACCGGGCCCGAGGCGTTCTCGCTCCTGGGTGCCGCCGGTGGGGCGGCGCCCGGCCTCGACCTCGGCACCGGCGTCCTCGCCCTGCAGCTGCGAACACCGATGGTCGTCGCGATGGCAGCGGCGACGCTCCAGGCGCTCCGGCCCGAGCGGGAGGTCTACGTCGGCATCGGCATCTCCTCCCCCGTCGTGACCGAGCGTTGGCACGGCGTCGACTACGGCGATCGGCCGCTGGCACGCTGCCGCGAGTACATGACGCTGCTCAAGGAGATCTGGGCTGGCGACGCGGTGACGTTCGACGGCGACTTCTATTCGTTGAAGCGGAGCCGGCTCGGCGTCCGATTGGGCGACAAGAAGCCCAAGGTCGTCCTCGGCGCGCTGAACCCGAAGATGCTCGCGCTCGGCGGTGAGGTCGCCGACGGCGTCCTGCTCAACTACCTGCCGTCGTCGCACGTGCCCTGGTCGGTCGACCAGATCAGGCGGGGTCGAGCCGAGCGGACCGACGGCGTGTCGCCCACCGTCTTCGCCTACGTGCATGCCGGCGTGACCGAGCGGGAGCACGGGGAGGAGGCCGCACGCAAGGACCTGTTCTCCTACGCAGTCGTCGACGCGTACGCCCGCAACTTCGAACGGGCCGGCTTCGCCGACGACGTGGCCGAGGTGCGCGAGCGCCACAGCGCCCGCGACCGCGAGGGGGCGGTGGCGGCGGTCAGCGACGAGTTCGTCGACGCCATCGACTTCATGGGATCGCCCGACGAGGTGCGCGACTTCGCCGGCGCCTACGCCGATGCCGGCGTCGACGTGCCCGTGCTCATGCCCCTTCCGTGGGGGCCCGACCGTCGCCGGGTCATCGCCGACACGATGCGGGCGTTCGTTTCCTAGGTTGGCGGGATGGAACTGAACGACAAGCTCGCCGTGGTCACTGGTGGCGGTGGCGGGATCGGTGGCGCCATGGCGCGCCGGTTCGCGGCCGAGGGGGCACGGCTGGTCGTCGTGGCCGACGTCGACGGCGATGCCGCCCGAGCCGTGGCCGACGAGATCGGCGGGCAGGCGATCGCAGTGGCTGCCGATCTGTCGACCGAGGCCGGGAACATCGAGGTGGTGCGCACGGCCGAGGAGCATGGTTCCGTCGACCTGCTCTGTCTCAACGCCGGCATCGCTGTCGGCGGCGGCGTCGAGGCACCGGACGAAGACTGGTACAGGATCTGGGACATCAACGTGATGGCCCACGTCTGGGCAGTGCGGGCCGCGTTGCCGGCGATGCTTGCTCGCGGCGAGGGCTACCTGCTCCACACGGCGTCGGCCGCCGGTCTGTTGACCAACATCGGTGCCGGGCCGTACTCCGTGACCAAGCACGCCGCCGTCGCGTTGGCCGAATGGTTGGCGATCACCCACGGCGACGAGGGCATCATGGTGTCGTGTCTCTGCCCACAGGGTGTCCGCACCAGGATGCTGTTCCCCGACGGTGACGACGCCGACGGCGATGTCGGCGCCGACACGGTTCGCTCCCAGGGTGTCATCGAACCCGAGGACGTCGCGGACGCCGTCATCGATGGGCTGGCGGAAGAGCGATTCCTGATTTTGCCCCATCCCGAGGTCCTCGACTACTGGAGCAGGAAGGTCGAGGACTACGACCGGTGGTTGGGCGGCATGCGGAAGCTGCAGGCTCGCACGCAGGCCTGATGGCGGAGTCGTGGCTCCGGTCGCTCGGGCTGCGACCCGGCGCGGAGATCCGGTTCCGGAGACAGGACGGCGAGCGTTGGATGCCAGGCAAGGTCATGGGCCGCGAGACCGACGGCTCGGTCGATCTCCGTGACGCGCGCGGCCGGTCCCGAGCGATCCCGGTCGACCTGATCGAGGTCGCCGAACGTGGACCACGCGGCGGGAAGATCTGGACGCCGCTCACCGAGATCGTGGCGCGGACCGAGCAGCTCGACCTGTTCGGCGACGCGTGACCGTCGACCCCGAGACCCTCGAGGTCTACGAGCGCGACGCCACCGTGTACGCAGCCAACCGGCCACCGCTGTTCACCGACGAGGCCGCGAGCATCGCGGACTCCGTCGTCGGTCCGGTGCTCGACGCCGGATGCGGCACCGGCGCCTACCTGGCGGCGCTCGGCGATCAGGTGGTCGGGCTGGACGGTTCGACGGCCATGCTCGCTCTCGCCCGATCGATGGAACGTCCGCTCGTCTGCGCCGACCTGGGACGACTTCCGTTCGCGCCCGGTTCCATCGCTGCCACCTGGGCTCGGAACAGCTACCTCCACATCCCCCACGACGATCTGCCCCTGGTGCTCGCCGAACTCCACCGTTCGCTCCCCGTCGGCGCACCGATCGCCGCCTCGTTCATCGGTGGACCAGACGACCGCTTCGTCGCGGACGACGACCTGCCGGGCCGCAACTTCTGGCGCTGGTCCGACGACCGCCTCGTCGACGTGTTCGTCGGCGCAGGGTTCGACGACGTGCGCCTCACCGGCGAGCGTCCCCGCTTCGTCCTTGCGACGCGGGGCCGGACCCTCCCCGACACCGTCGGCCCCGACATGCGGTTGCTCATCTGTGGGTTGAACCCGTCGCTGCATGCGGCAGACGCGACGATCGGCTTCGTGACGCCGGGCAATCGGTTCTGGCCCGCCGCACTCGACAGCGGCCTCGCGTCCGTGGACCGGGACCCGTTTCACGCCCTGCGCCACCACGGAATGGGCATGACCGACCTCGCCAAGCGAGCGACCACGAAGGCTGACGAACTCTCGCCCGACGAGTACCGGGAAGGACTGGCTCGCGTCGCACGGATGTGCGAGCGGCTGCAGCCCGGCGCGGTGTGCATGGTGGGTCTCGCCGGCTGGCGGACCGCGGTGGACCGATCGGCCGTGGCCGGGTGGCAGGAGCGGATGCTGGGCGGGCGGCCGGTCTACGTCATGCCGTCGACATCGGGACTCAACGCCCGCAGCTCCCAGGCCGACCTCACCGAGCACCTCCGCACGGCCTTGTCGACGAGCTAGCCCCGGAGGCCGGGGGCGAGCGAGTCGAGGGCAGCGAGATCAGCGCGGCGCCAGGTCGCGGACGGCCTGCACCATGTCGTACCCGAACGGCAGCGGTGCGAGCGCCGGTGTCGTGACGCCGTTGGCGATGTACTCCGCGATGTGCTCGCGACACTTCTCGGGCGGTCCGTGCACGATCAATTCGTCGACGAGCGAGTTCGGAATCGACTCGAGCGCACCCTGACGATCACCGTCCTTCCACTTGGCCCACATCGGGGCGAGCTGCTCACCACGGCCCATCCACTCGTGGAACTTCGCGTAGACCGGCACATTCAGGTACGCAGCGATGGCGAACTTGGCGGCCGGGTACACCGTGTCGGGATCATCGACCGGCGCGCAGAAGATCCGGGCGACGATCTCGCGCTCGGCACCGTCGGGCGACGCGCCCTGCACGATGGGTGCCACGGTCTTCACGTCCTCGGCCGAGAGCCAGTTGATGATGGCGCCGTCGCCCTCACGTCCGGCGAGCTTCAACATGCCCTCCCGCAGCGCAGCCACGACGATCGGCACCGGTTCGGGCGGCTTGGCCTTGAGACGGAAGCCCTTGATCGAGAAGGTGTCGTAGTCGGCGACGACCTTTTCGCCGTCGAGCGCAGCGCGCAGGAAGCGGATCATGTCACGGATCTTCTTGTACGGCTCGTCGAAGGGGATGCCGTTCCAGCGCTCGACGATCACGTCGGACGAGGTGCCGAGGCCGATGGCGAAGCGCCCGGGCGCCGCCTGCGCCATCGATCCGACCGATTGGGCGAGGCACGCCGGGCCCCGGGTGAAGGCCGGGATGATCGCCGTACCGAGTCGGAGCTCGGGAGCCCACACCGACGCCAACGCCAGAGGCGTGAAGCCGTCGTGGCCATCGGCCTCGGCCGACCACACGTCGGTGTAGCCGAGGTCGACGAGTTCGGTGAAGCGGTCCCGCTGCGCGTGCAGTGGCCCGTCGAAGGGGATGGTCATGCCGTAGCGCTGCATGGGTCGCAGCCTGCCACGCTGGGTCGATGCCGAGCCCGAGTCCTGCCCCGGTGTCCGTGGTCGTGTCCATCGCCGTGGCCGTGGTCGTGGGGATCCTGTTCGCGCTCCCCGCCGGCGCCGGACTCGCGACTGCGCTGCACCTGTTCGGCTACCCGGTGGCGCTCGTCGTGATCGTTCGCTTCGTCCCCGTGGTGCGAGAGCGCCGGCTGACGTGGTTCGCCGTGCACGAGCTGGCGATGGCGTGCATCTGTGCTGGCTTCGTCGTGATGGGCGACGCCCTGCCGATCATTCCCAACGCGCTCTGGCTGGTCATCGCCGCCTGGTGGTACTCGACGGGCGGGCGGGCAGCTTCACCCTGATTCGGACATCGGGAGAACCGATCTACCCAGACTGGTACCTTCCGAACCACGGCCGTTCTCCCTGAATCGGCCAAGACCACAATGAGGAGAAATCGATGACCGATCGAAGAACGGTCCGGTGGCTCGGCGCGATCGCCGTCCTCGCCGTCGTGATGGCGGCATGCAGCGGCGACGATGACGACAGTTCGTCCGGCACGACCGATCCCGACGGCGACACCGAGATCACGCTGGCCCAGGAGGGCAGCAGGCTCGAAGCGATCCGCGAGGAAGGCGTGCTCAAGTGCGGCACACGCGACGCCCTCCCCGGGTTCGCAGTACTCGAGGGCAGCGACCACGTCGGCTTCGACGCCGACTTCTGCCGCGTCATCGCCGCCGCGATCCTCGGCGATGCCGAGGCTGTCGAGTTCGTCGATCTGGAGACCGAGGCACGGTTCACCGCTCTCCAGTCGGGTGAGATCGACGTGTTGGTCCGCAACACGACGTTCACCGCAGGCCGCGACGGTGGTGAGGGCGCCACGTTCGTCCAGCCGAACTTCTACGACGGCCAGGGCATGATGGTGAACGCCGACTCCGAGTTCGAATCGATCGAGGACATGAGCAGCACCTCCATCTGCGTCGCCGCCGGCACCACGACCGAGGGCAACGTCGCCTCGGAGTTCGAGCGCCTCGGCCTCGACCTCATCGAGGTGCTGTCCTTCAGCGACACTGCGCAGCTGCAGGATGCCTTCATCGCCGGTCGATGCGACGGCTGGTCTTCCGACACCTCGCAGCTCACCGGCTTCCGCTCCGAGTTCCCCGACGGGCCCGATGCGCTCCGCATCCTCCCTGACGTCTTCTCCAAGGAGCCGCTGGCACCGGCCGTCCGCGACGGCGACACCGATCTCGCGCAGGCCGTCAACTGGGCGATCTACGCGACCATCCAGGCCGAAGAGTTCGGGATCGACTCCAGCAACATCGGAGACTTCGCCGGCAGCGAGGACCCGAACATCCGCAAGTTCCTCGGCGACGACATCGAAGAGGGAGGCACGTTCGATCCCGGTCTCGACCTCCCCTCCGACTTCAACCTGCAGGTCATCACCCAGGTCGGCAACTACGCCGAGATCTTCGAGGAGCACCTCGCACCGCTCGGTCTCGATCGTGGCGAGAACACCCTGTGGTCCGACGGGGGCCTGCTCTACGCCCCGCCGTACCGCTGAAGCAGCGCAACGACCGTGATCACGCGCTGACGTGACCACGGCGACGACGACGACGGCCACACAACGGCCGCCGCTGTGGCGAGACGTCCGGATACTCCGGATCGTCTTCCAGGCGGTGGCCGTGGCCGCCGTCGTCGCGTTCGGGTTGTGGCTCTGGAACAACCTGCAGACGAACGCCGAGACCACCAACATCCCACTCGGGTTCGACTATCTCGACCAACCAGCCGACCTGACGGTCCCGGGCAACTCGTTCAACCAGAGCCAGAGCGTGCGCGACGCCATCATGGTCGGGCTCGGCAACACGGTCCGGGTGGCGATCGCCGGCATCGTGCTCGCGACGGTGCTGGGCACCCTCATCGGCATCGCCCGGCTGTCGACGAACTGGCTGCTCGCCAATCTGGCTCGCGCCTACGTGGAGCTCTTCCGCAACATCCCACTGCTCATCATCGTGGTGTTCAGCTACTCGGCGATCTTCCTGCGCTTACCGAGCCTCGACAGCGCCCAGTCGTACGCCGGCGTCCTCCTCCCCTCGATCCGCGGGATCGGGGTCGTGTGGTTCACCACCGACGAGAAGGGCGGGGCGATCGGCGCCGTGGCGATCGTCGCCCTGGTGGCGATGGTGGCCGCGGTCCGTTGGCGCCGCTCGGTCCAGGACCGGACGGGTGCGCCCTCGCACGGCGGTCTCTACGGCGTCGGTGCGTTGCTGGTGGTCTTCGTGGCGGGTCTGGCGGTGCTCGGGTTCCCGCTCGGGTTCACGACACCCGAACTCGACGGCCGCCGGATCGTGGGCGGAATCACCATGCTCCCCGAGTACGCGGCCCTCCTCTTCGCGCTCGTCGTCTACACCGCCAGCCACATCGCGGAGATCGTCCGCGGCTCGATCCAGGCCGTCCCCAAGGGCCAGAACGAGGCCGCCTCGGCCCTCGCGCTCTCGGTCTCGCAACGCATGCGCCTGATCGTGCTCCCCCAAGCCATGCGTATCGCCGTTCCCGCCCTCGGCAACCAGTACCTGAACCTCACCAAGAACTCGTCGCTGGCCGTGGCCATCAGCTTCTTCGAGCTCACGAAAATCACCCAGGTCAGCATCGCCAACCGGGCACCCGCCGTGCCGTCGTACACGCTGCTGCTGGTGATCTACCTCGCGCTCTCGTTGATCCTGTCCTTGATCGTGAACCTCGCCAATCGTCGGCTGGCATTGGTGGAACGATGACGGCGACCACGCGCCCGAACACCACCACGTCACGGTCGGCGTGGGTCCGCAAGAACCTGTTCCGAACTCCCCGAGACTCGGTCATCACCGCGATCACCGGGCTGGTGTTGCTGGCCATCGCCTGGCGGACCATACGATTCGTGTTCTTCACCGGCCGGTGGGAGATCATCCGCGTCAACCTCGGCCTCTACCTCTATGGCCGCTATCCGACCGACGACCTGTGGCGCCTCGTCGTCACCGTGCTGGTCATCGCCGCGACCGGTGGCCTCGTCGCCGGGATCATCGCCAAGCGGACGCGGGTCGCGGCGGAGGCGTCGGACACACCCGTGGCGCAGACCTCGCTGGGCGGTCGCCTGGCCGAGCTCGCGTTCCGGCTGTGGCCCGTCCTCGTGCTCCTCGCGCTGTTGTTGTTGCTGGCCGAGACGATCACCCCCACGCTGGTCGCCCTCGGCATCATTGCCTCGGCCGTCGCCGGCCGACTGATCGGCGGTCTCCTCCCGAAGCGTGCAACCTTCGTCGCGTTCGCCCTGCCGATCCTGCTGCCCTTCGTGTTGCTGCCCTTCCTCACCGCGGCGCAGGGGTGGGACGACTGGGGTG
>JBBKVY010000090.1:0-3368 GCA_037968675.1 Acidimicrobiales bacterium
TGGGGGCACGACGCCGAGGGCGCTCGTCTCTCCGTGGCGGCCGAGCACGCCGGCGTGAACTCCAACGTCCTCGCCGACACCGAACTCTTCGACCCCATCTCCGGCACCGCAGTCTTGAACGGCATCCCGGTTGAGGTCTCGCCGGCGTGAACCCTTCGGGTTCCTGACGAACGCTTCGCATTCGTCTTCGGTGCACAGGGATCCATCCCCCTGTGGAGAAGTCGGCCGACAATTCACAGGGTTGTGCCCCTTCCGTTCCACAGCCCGACATTCGTACGTTGGCTCCCGTGCTCGGGTATCGCAGTGCGTGACGCGGACGGAGGTCTCACGTCGTGTCTGTGGTGGGCTGGACGAAACCTTGGGGGAGAACGTGGTTGTGCATTCACTCACGAATGCAAACGATCGCGAACGCCCCCTGACCTGCAGTTTCGTGCTGCGGTACCCGTTGACACCGCTGTAACTACAGTGCTGTAATACTCCCTACATCTTGTGGTGGTCCCGCACACCGGGGTCGTGGACCACAAGACCTAGTGGTCCGACCACGAAACAGTCGTCACGCCTACGAAGAAGCAACATCGTCGGCGGACGTTCATGGTGCAGGGGGAGATCGTCGAGCCGTCGGCTCGGCGGATGCGACCGCCTCACACCGACCCCGTACGAGAACACCCGAGAAACCCTGGAGACTCCCCACATGGCCATCGCCCCGGAACGCACTGGGACCCCGCACCGCAGTGGCATCGGCATCGAGCGCCTCTTCACCCGACCCGGCGTGCACCCGTACGATGAACTCGAGTGGGAACGTCGCGACGCGCGGCTCACCAACTTCCAGGACGGGTCGATCGCGTTCGAGCAGGTCGGGGTCGAGTTCCCGAAGAGCTGGTCGCTGAACGCCACCAACATCGTCGCCCAGAAGTACTTCCGTGGCACGCCGGGAACGGCCGAGCGGGAGGACAGCCTCCGCCAGGTGATCGACCGCGTCTGCGACACGATCACCGACTGGGGCATCGACGGCGGCTACTTCGCCGACGACGATCCCACCAGCCCGGACAGCGAGGCCGAGGCGTTCCGCAACGAGCTCAAGTTCCTCATGGTCAACCAGCGGGCCGCGTTCAACTCGCCGGTGTGGTTCAACATCGGTGTCCCCGGCGTGCCCCAGCAGGCGAGTGCCTGTTTCATCCTGCGCGTCGACGACGAGATGGACTCGATCCTCAACTGGTACGTCGAGGAGGGCACGATCTTCAAGGGCGGCTCCGGCGCCGGCATCAATCTGTCGAAGATCCGTTCGTCCAAGGAACTGCTCAAGGGCGGCGGTACCGCGTCCGGCCCGGTGAGCTTCATGCGCGGCGCCGACGCCTCCGCCGGCACCATCACGTCCGGCGGCAAGACCCGTCGTGCCGCCAAGATGGTCATCCTCGACGTCGACCATCCCGACATCGAGGAGTTCATCTGGGTCAAGGCCCGGGAGGAGCGCAAGATCCGCGTGCTCCAGGACAACGGCTTCGACATGAGCCTCGACGGCGTCGACATGGCGTCGGTCCAGTACCAGAACGCCAACAACTCGGTCCGCGTCACCGACGAGTTCATGCAGGCCGTGGTCAACGACGACGACTGGCATCTCCGGGCCGTCACCACCGGTGAGGTCGTCAAGACCGTCCGGGCCCGAGACCTCATGCGCCAGTTCGCCCAGAGCACCTGGGAGTGCGCCGACCCCGGCATGCAGTACGACACCACCATCAACCGGTGGCACACGTGCGCCAACACCGACCGGATCAACGGCTCGAACCCGTGCTCGGAGTACATGCACATCGACACCTCGGCCTGCAATCTCGCGTCGATCAACCTGCTCAAGTACCTGCCGGCCGACGAGACCACGATCGACTTCGACGTCGAGGCGTTCAAGCACACCGTCGACGTCGTGTTCACCGCCCAGGAGATCCTGGTCGGCCGGGCCGACTACCCGACCGAGCCCATCGCCGAGAACTCGCGGCGTTTCCGCCAGCTCGGTCTCGGCTACGCCAACCTCGGCGCCATGCTCATGGCCATGGGCCTGCCCTACGACTCCGACGAGGGTCAGGCCGTCGCCGCCGGCATCACTGCGCTGATGACCGGTCGGGCCTACGAGACCTCGGCCCGCACCGCCGGGCGCATGGGTCCCTTCGCCGGCTTCGCCGAGAACCGTGAGCCCACGCTACGGGTCCTCGACCAGCACCGTCAGGCCGCGGCCGACATCGACGAGACCCTCATCCCCGAGACGCTGCTGTCCGCGGCGCAGGAGGCATGGGACAACGCCTGCGAACTGGCCGGCCAGGTCGGCGTGCGCAACTCGCAGTCCTCGGTGCTCGCGCCCACCGGCACCATCGGGCTGATGATGGACTGCGACACCACCGGCATCGAGCCCGACCTCGGTCTCGTCAAGCTGAAGAAGCTCGTCGGTGGCGGCACGATGTCGATCGTCAACCAGACGATCCCCCGAGCCCTGCGCCGCCTCGGCTACTCCACCGAAGCGATCGAGCGGATCGTGGCCTACATCGACGAGAACAAGTCGTTGATCGGGTGCCCCGACCTCGACGCCTCGCACCTGTCGGTCTTCGCCTGCTCGATGGGCGACAACACCATCCACTACCTCGGTCACGTCAAGATGATGGCCGCGGTCCAGCCGTTCATCTCCGGGGCCATCTCCAAGACCGTGAACATGCCCCAGGAGGCCACGGTCGAAGACGTCGAGCAGCTCCACATCGACGCCTGGGAGATGGGGGTCAAGGCCATCGCCATCTACCGCGACAACTGCAAGGTGGCCCAGCCCCTCTCGACCGTGAAGAAGGAGTCCGCTGCCGATCCCGCGGCGGCGGCCACGGAGATCGTCGAGAAGGTGATCGAGAAGGTCGTCAACATCCCGACTCGCACCAAGCTCCCCCGCAACCGCACCAGCCGGACCTTCGAGTTCCGGGTGGCCGACTGCAAGGGCTTCACCACCGTCGGCGAGTACGAGGACGGCCGTCCGGGCGAGATCTGGATGAACGTCTCCAAGCAGGGTTCGACCCTCGCCGGCATCATGGACGCCTTCGCCATCTCGGTGAGCTACGGCCTCCAGTACGGCGTGCCGCTGCGGGCCTACGTCGAGACGTTCACCAACATGCGCTTCGAGCCCGCCGGTATGACCGACGATCCCGATGTGCGGTTCGCCTCGAGCCTGGTCGACTACATCTTCCGCCGCCTGGCGGTCGACTACCTGACCTACGAGGAGCGGGTCGAGCTCAACATCCTCACCATCGACGAGCGGTCCCAGCCCACGCTGCCCGGTGTCGCAGAATCGGTGACCGAGACGGTGCAGGGCCACGACGTCGAGCCCGATCCGATCTCGATCCCCT
>JBBKVY010000091.1:0-3213 GCA_037968675.1 Acidimicrobiales bacterium
CTGCCGCAGCGCCAGCCGTCGCGAAGACGGCGATCGCCACAAGAACCGAGACTCGCCTGAGCACTTTCATCATTCGCTCCCCCTGTCGGCTTCCCACGTCTCAGCATCACACAAGGCAGAACGCTTCACAATGGGGACCAGGGTCCGTCCGCAGATCGCGGGCCGCGCCCCCTAGACCGAACGGGGCTTGTGCCGGCACCGGTCCGAGTCGGTGGCTCCGTCGGGAGCCGTGCCAGCCGTTCGGCTCGGGCCTTCAGGCGACCGAACCTGCGGTCGGAGGCGCTGGGCTCCTCCTGTTCATTGTCGGCGGAATCGATTAGCGTTCGACCCACGCCAAGACGAAAGGGGACTGCCGATGGCCGTCCTGATGATCGGTGAGGTGCCGAATCTGACCGAGGAGATCTATGCGGGCATGATGGGCCAAATGAAGCCCCTCATGCTCGCCCACAAGGGCTTCGTGTCGCATAGCGGCGGGCCCAGCCCGGCGGGCGGCTGGCGGGTCGTCGAGGTCTGGGAGTCCGAAGAAGACGGCCAGACCTGGTTCGATGAGAACGTCAAGCCCAACCTCCCGCCCGACGTCGTCCCGGACCGGAAGTACTACCCACTCCACACCGTTTTCACGAAGTAGTTCACCGCCCGGCACCCGCTGCACGTCTTTTGTCCATCAGGCGCCGGGTCCTCCCATTGCGGCTCGCTGCCCTTTCGCTCGCGATCGCAGTCCTTGCACATGGACTGGAATCCGTCCTTGATCCGCGAGCTTCGACTGAACTCGGCATGGGGCTTGATTGCTTCACACCGGGCGCACCTCTTGAGGCCCTCTGGGAGCTGCGTTGCCGCCTTGCGTAGCAGCACGGCGCCGCTCCGAGTTGGCCGCATTCTCGCAGTCGCGACACCACGAGCTGTGTCCATCCCGCGTGTTGCGAGGGGCTGGCTTGAACGCATCAATCGGCAACTGGACATTGCAGCGACGGCACGTCTTTCGGCCAGGTGGATCATCGAATACCGGGCTCTGGGGTATGCCCGCCTCCCGCCGTCTGCGCGCTTCCGCTTCAAGCCGACAGGTCTTGCAACGGGCTGCCCGTCCGTCGATCTCCGATGAGTTGCGATGGAACTCACCGACGGACTTGACCTCGCCGCACTCCCGACAGGTCTTGTCGTCCACGTCCAACATCTTCGCGAGCGAGACGGCTTGATGCGATCCGCCAGCGGCTTCCCGGTCCCGAAGGACCCGGAAGCCGCCGCAGTGCGTATCAGCCGTTGCCCTGCCACGAGGCGATGCGGCAATTGTGCTTCTTCGCGGCGGACTCCAGGTCGTCGGCGCCTCCGCGGGGGAGGATGACGACGCATCGCGAATCGTCGTCGTCAGCGTCCGATTCGCTCGTCTCGTCGGACTTCGTCGGCCGCGTCGGCTCGGGCGACGTGGGCGTCGACCGGGCGTCGTCGTCCTTGTCGTCGTCGTCCTTCGCGGTCGTCGCCTTGGCCGGCGCCGTCGTTGTCGTCGTCGCCTTGGTGGTCGACGGCGATTCGGCGGGTGCTTCGGTCGTCGTCGTCGGTGCCGTGGTCGGTCGGGTCTCGACGGGTGTCGTGTTCGGCGACACGGTTCCACGCTCGCCGTGGGTCCAGTCGGTGAAGCCCATGCCCTTCCCTGACCGTGCCGTCAGTCCGTCGCTGTAGGACGTCCCCAGGCCGTAGTCGAGCAGGAACGGGATGAAGGTGTCGTCACCTTCGGCCGGGAACCGGGCACTGTCGTACAGCCAGGTCGCAGCCCGTCCGATCGCACGATCCGACCAGTCGAACGACGGGTATCCCGCTCGATCGAGCAGTACCGCGGTGACGACGGTGCCCTGCATGGCCTCCCACGCATAGTTCTCTTGCGGCGGCGGCCACTCGAAGTCGCCGCCGCGTCGCTGGTCATCGGGGAGTGCGCCGTCGACGTTGCGGCCGTCGATCTTCGATCCGGTCGGGTTGATCCCGACAGGCTTCGAGGGATCGGCTTGCCAATCGAGGTCGCCGTAGCTGAATCCGGCATAGGCCGAACGGTCGCCCAACCAACCACGGAAGACCGAGACGGCTCGTCCGAGGTCGGCCTTGTCGCCGAGGTACAGATCGGCTGCGACTCGGGATGCACCGGCGTGGGTGCCCCAGTTGTTCGGGCGATCCTCGTGGGTCGACACGAGCGTGCGGTCGAGCTCGAGGGTGCGGACGTCACTGACCCACTTGACGAATCCGGCGTCGCGGTAGCCGATGACGTCAGCAGCGATCACGTACGACTGGAGAGACCGGCCGAGGGCAAGGGTGCTTCCGCCGCGCTCGGATCCGATCGCGGACTTCAGCGCGGTTTCGACCTTCGTCTTCATGTTCTGGTCGTTCATGCGGACCGCGTAGAGGGCGCCGCCGAGCGTCTCCACATCGTGGTCGTTCGAGTTGTCTCTGATGTTCGCGCTCCCGGAGAGGGCACGAGCTTCGCTCACCACGCCTTCCCACGCAGCGCCGGTCGTGGGGAGCGACTGGATCGTGGTCCGGTCGACCCAGATGTTTCGGGTCTCGCCGAATCCGGCTGCGGAGCTGGGGTTGGCCACCGAGATGAGTGCGGCCACCGCGCCGAGTGCGGTCACCGCCGTCAGCACCCGTCGTGGTCGGCGCTTCGACGCAGACGTCGGCGGTGCCGAGGGTGGAGGTGGAGCGGTTCCCGGTGGGCTGTGTTTCGCTGTCGGAGACGTACGTATCGCTGATCTGATCGCGGTGACCAGCGCGAGGCCGGCCGCAGCATTGAGAGATCGTCGCATGGCAGAGGATTCCTTTGTCAGGGGAGTGACGGAGTGGAGTGAGTCGTGTCTGCCGAGCGCATCCAGCATGCACCACTCTCGACCGGCTCGACCCCCGCTGGCGGGGCTCGGTCCTGTCGTGATGCCGGGATGGCTCTTGCCCTTATGACGAACTGTCATAGGTCGTCATCAAAATGAAACAGTAGGCGGCCCGAGTCGGAGAAACAAGCACCGAGCCGGCAAGATCATCGGTTATCTCAACGAAGGGTGAAAGGCCGACAAAGCCGTCATTTCATGGACTACACCCCATCTCGGCGGACGGAAGGGGTCACCCGGCCGGTGGAGATCGGCGACGGACGAGCTGTCGTTGGGCCGTCACCAAAACGCAATAGTGATGGCGGTGGCCGTTCGATCGGCGGCCGTGGCGGCGTTGGCGCAACCGTCGGCA
>JBBKVY010000092.1:0-4710 GCA_037968675.1 Acidimicrobiales bacterium
GTTGAACCACACGTAGTCGTTCCCCGGCCCGGTCGAGTACCAGTAGACGTCGTCGACGCCGTTGTCGTCGAAGTCGCCCACCACGAGGTCGTACGAGCCGCCCACGGACGCCGTCCGGCGGACGAACCCTGATCCGGTCGAGAAGAAGAATGCATCCTGGGTCGGACCCGGTCGATGGTCGACGAAGTCGGTGCGTCCGTCGCCGTCGAAGTCACCCAGCGCGTCGATGGCGTCGATCGCGAGCGTGACGGCGATCGAATCGAACGCGAGCCCTGTCGCACCAGTCCACAGGTAGTGCCGGTTCGACGTGGGACTGAGCCAGAAGATGTCGTCGACACCGTCACGGTCGAAGTCACCCACGACCGGGTCGTACGACCCGTTGACGCGCACGCTGTGGCTCGCGAACGGTGCCGAGGCCGGGCTGTTGGTCTTCCCCGTCCACACGTAGTCAGCGCCGGAACCCGCCTTGTACCAGAAGATGTCGTCGCGCTTGTCGCCGTCGAAGTCTCCGACGAGCGGTTCGTACGTGCCGGAGATCCCGATGTCCTGGCTGGTGTACGACGTCACCGGCGACCGCCACAGGTAGTCGGCGGTGCCTCCCGGCGCGTACCAGACGATGTCGTCGAGACCGTCGCCGGAGAAGTCGCCCGCCAGGGCCTGATAGCTGCCCGAGACCCGGATGTCTTTCTGGGAGAGTCCGGGGGGCGGGTACATGTCGGCGCACGCGCTGCGATCGACGGAGTCGACGACCGATCCGTTGACGTACCAGGTGATGGGGCTGATGCGCTCGCACGGACGGTCGGGGTTCGACTTCGAACGGGGGTTGGCGGTCAGCGGCTTCTTGGCGGCGATGTCGACGCCGTAGCCGGTGTCATCGGCGTCCCACAGACGCCACTCGTCGGCGCCCACCTTCACGACGTCGAAGGGAAGCGACAGCGGAGCCACGGAGGACGAGCCAGCCGGAGTTCCGGTCCAGCCGCGGTGACCCTGGGCGGCTCCGGCGTCGACGCGGTTGCACGACCGACTCGAGAGCCCGGGCGGGGCGCACGTCGACGTGGTCACGCCACCAGCGCGTCCCACCGATGAGTCCGATTCGACGTCCAGCGCCGAGGAGCCCTGGTAGATCGCGTCGAAGATCTGTTCACAGCTGCCGCTCCGGCAGGCGACCCACGGGCCCCAGGCCGATGCACGCGCCGCTTCGCCGGCGAGGCCCGACTTCGTCGCGTTGCAGTAGCGACCTCCCATGACGGTCGCCGCCAACGGGGCGGCCGTCGCAGTGTTCATGCGCTCGTAGGCGGTGAGTCCCCAGAAGCCCGCGCCGTCGAACTGCCACATGCCGATGCCCGGGTGCCAGAACGCCCGTACGTACGTCGACCTGTCGGACATCGAGTACAGACCGATGTCGCGATCCCAGCGCGAGAGCGTCATCGGAGACGGCGTCGCCACCGACCCTGCGCCGGTCTCGGGGAAGGTCGGGCTGAGCATCATCGCCGCCAGACCGTTGCTCGACAGCACGCAGCCACTCGGTCGTGGGTACGCAACGGCGGCGCTCTGGACGTCGGCGAGGCCCTGCGTGCTGAACGAGTAGCCGGACGAAGTCGCAGTGGCCTCCGCGCTGGAGGCCCGCGCCGACGCGGGTGGGGGCGTCGCGATCCCGGTGACCTCTGGGTCCTCTGACTCCATCACTGGGTCGGGCTCAGCGCCGATCCCTCGACCCTGTGCGCCGACAGGCGACGTGGCGGCGGAGGTCAGGAACGACGCCGCGACCGCGGCAATGACGACGAGTCTCTTGGCGATCATCCATGCTCCCGGGGGACGGACTGAGGCGTCCGGATGGAAACCGGCCGCGCGCTGGACTGATCGATCGTACCGACGCCGCGCACGGCGCAGGTGGCACCCGTCGGTTCAGCCGAGCGGCGCCGGCATGCACAGACCGTCGAGCTCGACCACCTGGATCATGTCGCGGTTCTCCCACGTGATCTCGTTGGCCGGGTCCTTGCGGACCTTGTACTCACGGAAGCTCTGTTCCATCGAGTCGTAGGCCAGGAGACGGCCACTCAGCGAGTCGCCGAGGTCGAGGATGAGCTTGATGGCCTCGATGGCCTGGAGCGAGCCGATGATGCCCGGCAGGACGCCGAGCACGCCGGCTTCGGCGCAGCTCGGGGCCAGTTCGGCGGGCGGCGGCTCGGGCACCATGTCGCGGTAGGTCGGGCCGGTCTTCGGGTCGAAGACCGTGACCATCCCCTCGAAGCGGAAGATCGACCCGTGGACCACGGGGATGCCGAGCTTCACCGACGCGTCGTTGACCATGAACCGGGTCGGGAAGTTGTCGGTGCCGTCGACGATGATGTCGTAGTCCTTGATCACGTCGAGGACGTTGGAGGCGTCGAGCCGAAAGTCGTGGGTGACGACGTCGACGTCGGGGTTGAGCGCCGTGAGCGTCTTCTTGGCCGAGTCGACCTTGCGATCGCCGATGCGGTCGACGTTGTGGAGGATCTGGCGCTGCAGGTTCGAGGCGTCGACGTCGTCCATGTCGACGACACCGATCTGGCCGACGCCGGCCGCGGCGAGGTACAGCGCCGCTGGCGAACCGAGGCCACCGGCTCCGAGCATCAGCACCTTCGCGTCGAGCAACTTCTTCTGGCCCTCGATGCCGACTTCGGGCAGCAGGAGATGCCGCTTGTAGCGGTTCATCTGCTCTGCGGAGAGCGACGCCGGCTTCTTCCAATCACGGCCCTCGTCCTTCCAGCGTCCGTATCCGCCGTCCATCGACTCGACCGTGTCGTAGCCCAACTCCTGCATGGTCTTCGCGGCGAAGGCGGATCGGACGCCGCCGGCGCAGTACACGACCACGGGCGTCGTCTTGTCGATGATGCGGCCCTCGATCTGGGCCTCCAGATGACCGCGAGGAATGTGGATCGCGCCCGGCAGCGCACCTTCCTGGTATTCATCGGGCTCGCGCACGTCGAGCACGACATGGCCGGCGGCGATGTGCTCCGCCGCGGTCTCGGTGGAGATCTCGGTGATCTCCGACTTCGCGGACGTCAACAGGTCACGAAACGTTGCCATAGGACCTAAAACCTACCAACTCGGTCGGGTATTCCCGAGCGCGAATCGACGGCGTCCGGCCCGGGCGGTCGGCGGATCAACCGGGTCGGGCTCAAGGCTCAGCGACAACCGGTCGATAATCCGGTCGTGAAGATCGAGATGATCAGCGACGGACGTGCGCTGCTCAACAAGCAGTCGAGCGTCGGGAACATCATCAGTCGCGTGACGGCTGCGTTGCTCGGCCTGTCGATCGCTTACATCTCCGCTCGCTGGCTGATGGTCACCTTGATCGATGACGGGACCATCGATATCAGTCACATGGCTCAGGAACTCGGGGTGTTCCTGGCATTCGCGACGTTCGCACTGACGATCACATCGGTGGTGCCGATCCGCAACGACCTCGTGCAGATCCATCAACTCGTCGAGGACAACGAGATCAAGTTGCGCGAGACCAACAGTGGCCAGCGCTTCCTGCGTCGTGTCCAGGACGCGTTCGACATGGCCGAACACGAACAAGAACTCTTCGAGATCACCGGCGTGGCAATGCGTGACGCATCCGACGGCCCCGCCGAGGTGCTGGTCGCCGACTCGAGCAATGCCCACATACGGCGTCTCTCCACCGCACTGGGTCACGAGATGCCGGGCTGCTCGGTCGCGACACCTCGCGGCTGCCCTGCGGTCAGGACCGGGAAGCGGATGAGTTTTCCCGCGCCGAACGACCTCGCCGCCTGTCCACGACTCCGCGAGCGCCGTCTCCCCGACAACATGGTCGCCGTCTGCGTGCCGATCAACGTCCTCGGTACACCATCGGCCGTCTTGCACGCTGTCCGCGACTCCGACGAAATGACCGACGGCGAGTTGGCCGACAAGGCCAACGCCCTCGAGGGTGTCGCCGTTCGTTTCGGCGCCCGGCTGGGGTTGATGCGGGCCATGTCGCAGTCGCAGCTGCAGGCCGACACCGATCCACTGACCGGTTTGCTCAATCGTCGGGCCATGGAGAACCAGGTTCGCGAGATGCGCGTCGACCAGTCGGACTTCGCGGTCGTGATGGCCGACCTGGATCACTTCAAGGATCTCAACGACACGTTCGGACACGACACCGGCGACCGCGCTCTGAGACTGTTCGCACGTGTGATGAAGACGGCCGTTCGAGACGCCGACATCGTGTCGCGACATGGTGGTGAGGAGTTCGTGATCGTGTTGCCCGGCGCCGACGTCGAGACCGCAGCGCCCGTGATGCACCGACTCCGTGAGCGTCTTGCAGAAGCGCTTGCCGATGCACAGCTGCCCACGTTCACCGTCAGCCTGGGCCTCGTCGACTCGAACTCCGGAGACGATCTGAGCGGGTTGCTCGTTCTCGCTGATCGCGCTCTCATGCGGGCCAAGGCCGACGGCCGCGACCGTCTCGTGATCTGGGATCAGAGCCTGCCGGCTACATCGGAACCTCGGCACCGAGCCGCCGATCACCTTGCGGCGGGTCTCAGTCCAGGGGCCACCGGTACTTGACGTCGCCCGACGCCCTTCGACGGACCCGATTCAGGCTCCGACGAGGCGGGGCAGGATGTCGGCGATCTGGCCGAGCAGGAGATGATCGGCGTGACGGTCCATCTCGGTTGGTTGGCCGTTGACGATGATCACGGCGGCACCGGCTCGCTTGGCGAT
>JBBKVY010000093.1:0-10377 GCA_037968675.1 Acidimicrobiales bacterium
CGGGTCCTGTGCAATCGCAGCCCGTGAACCGAGTCAGGGCCGGAAGGCAGCAGCTCTCAGCGGACACTGTGATGTGCCGCAGATCGCCTGGCCGTCACCTTGGGTGTAGGCGGAGCGAATGCGCGTCGGGACGAATGCCGGCATTCGTCCCGGGCCGTTGACCTCGAGGAGGCCGGTAGGGTCGTCGGCGCATGAGCTACCAGTCCCTCTATCGCCGCTACCGGTCGCAGCGTTTCGACGAGGTTCTGGGCCAGGACCATGTCACGACAGCGCTGAAGAACTCGGTGCGCGAAGACCGTGTGGCCCACGGCTATCTGTTCTCTGGTCCGCGCGGCACCGGGAAGACCTCGACGGCGCGCATTCTCGCCAAGGTGCTCAACTGCGAGCACCCGGTCGACGGCGAGCCGGACACGACGTGCGACAACTGCAAGGCCGTGCTGGAGGGACGCCACGTCGACTGGCTCCAGGAGCTGGACGCAGCGTCGAACAGCGGCGTCGACTCGATGCGCGATCTGCTCGGCCGCGTCTCGATGGGCACCAGCGGTAACCGCAAGGTGTACATCCTCGACGAGGTCCACATGCTGACGAAGGCGGCGTCCAACGCGCTGCTGAAGACGCTCGAGGAGCCGCCGGAGCACGTCGTGTTCGTGCTGGCCACCACGGAACCCGAGAAAGTGCTGCCCACCATCCGGTCGCGCACCCAGCACTTCGACTTCCACCTGCTGTCGGCCGACGTGCTCGCCGACCACGTCCGTCATGTGATCGCCGACGCCGATCTCGGCCTGGACGAGTCGGCGGTCGAACACGTGGTCCGGGTCGGCGCCGGTTCGGCTCGGGACACGCTCTCGGCACTCGACCAGGTGGCAGCGACCGGCGGTGTTCACGCGTTCGGGGTCCCCGTCGACGACATCATCGATGCACTGGGATCGCGCGAGGCCGGGGCCGCGCTCGTCGCCGTCGATGCCTCGGTTCGGACCGGTCGGGATCCACGGCTGCTGGCCGAAGCGCTCATCGAGTCACTCCGGGACGCGTTCCTGGTGGCGATGGGCGCGCCTGGTGGCGCGATGACCGACACGGCGTCGGCACGAGCGAACGACGTCGCCGCAGCCCTGGGTCCGGCCTCTCTCACCCGGGCGCTCGAGCTGATCGGCACCGCGAGCGTCGACATGCGCCAAGCGCCCGACCCCCGCATCACGCTCGAGGTCGCACTCGTCCGGCTGACCCGCGCCGAGTCAGGCGACGATGTGGCGTCGCTGGTCGCTCGCATCGAGCAGCTCGAACACCGTGTCGCGTCCGGCCAGGTGTCCGAACCGACCGATGCAACGGCGCAATCGCCCGATCCATCTCCGGTCACCTCGCCGTCGGTCGCGCCGGCCGCGACCGCCGCTCCCCCGGGGGGCCAACAACGCCGGGGCGCCGATGCCGCCCGAGCGAGCCTCACGCAACGGGAGGCCACCGCTTCGCCGCCGCCCGCTCCATCGTCGGACGCACCGTCGGGCGCGCGCCCCACGTTGGGATCGGTCCGGCGTGCCCGCTCCGAGGCGGGTCCCGAAGTCACCGGACCCGAAGATTCGGCAGCCGCACCTCCGGCGGCCGCAGCGCCGGCGCCGGCTGCCGGCGCCCCTCCGACCACCACCGAGTTGGCCCATGCTTGGGACTCGACCGTGCTCGCCGCGCTCCGCCCGCGGGCTCGTGCGCTCTTCAAGCCCGGGCACTTCGTCGACGGCGACGGTCGCATGGTCCGCTTCGCACTGCCCAACCGTGCCCATTGCGACCAGTGCGCAGGCAGCCGTGAAGAGGTGGCGGCGGTGTTGTCCGAGCATTTCGGACGGCCGGTGCCCCTCGAGCTCGTGGTCGATGGACCCAGCGCGACGACAGCGGCCACGACTCCTGACGATGCGACCACGACCGCCGACGACACTGACGACGAGGCCGACGATGCTGTGGATCTCGACGAACTGAGCGACGCCCCCGACGCCAGCGTCGGTGGCGTCGCCAAACTGAAGGACGCCTTTCCCGGCGCCGAACTCCTGGAGGATTCGTGAGCGACGACCAGACGCCCGAAGACGAGGCACCGGCAGAGCAGGGTCTCGACATCGGCAGTCTCCTCGGCGGGCTCGGTGGTGAGGACGGCGGCGGCCTCGGCGGTCTGTTCGCGCAGGCCCAGGCGGCGATGGAGGCCACGCAAGCAGCAGCCGACACCGAGTTGGTGGGTTCCTCCGGCGGTGGCGTCGTCCGAGTCACGGCGACCGGCACCGGCGAGGTCCTCGACGTCGCCATCTCGCCCGAGGTGGTCGACCCGAACGATATCGAGACGCTCCAGGACCTGATCGTGGCGGCGATGCGCGACGTCACGACGCAGATCACCGCGCTGCACAGAGGGGCGATGAGCGATCTGGACCCGAGCTCGATGCTCGGTGGCCTCTCCGGCCTGCTCGGTGGTGGCGATCCTCCCGAAGACGACCTCGACGACCAGTAGCCACCCGTGCATTCGGACGCCGTCCAGAACCTGATCGATCAACTCGGACGACTGCCCGGCGTGGGGCCAAAGTCGGCCCAGCGTGTCGCCTACCACCTGCTGAAGGTGCCCAAGGAAGACGCGCTCGCGCTGGCGACGGCGATCTCCACCGCCAAGGACCGAGTGCGTTTCTGCGACGTCTGCCACAACCTCTCCGAGGCCGAGCGTTGCGGGATCTGTGCCGATCCTCGGCGTGACGCAACCACGATCTGTGTGGTCGAGGAGCCCCGAGACATCATCGCCGTCGAGAAGACCGGCGGATTCCACGGCCGCTATCACGTGCTCGGCGGCGCCATCAATCCGATGGAAGGCATCGGACCAGACCAGCTCAAGGTCCGAGAGTTGCTCGGTCGCATCGACACCGACGGAGTCACCGAGGTCATCCTCTGTACCAACCCGAACCTCGAGGGCGACACCACGGCCATGTACCTGGCCCGGCTGCTCACGCCGCTCGAGATCCGTGTCACCCGGATCGCCAGCGGGCTCCCGGTCGGGGGCGACCTCGAGTACGCCGACGAACTCACGCTGGGTCGGGCGCTCGAGGGCCGACGGGACGTCTGAGCGACGGCACGCCGTTGCGCGCGCAGCGTGACGGGAACGACTCGAAATCGCAACAGGGACCGGCTCGCCGTTCTCGCGTGCGACCCGACCGCAAAAATACGTCAACCCGAGCAGTGGTCACGACGATCGGGGGCGGGCGGGCAAACCGATCAGCGCTTCCAACGCTCAGGTTGACGTTGCGATCAGATTACATACGTAACAGAGATGCGACAAGAGCATGTGACCAAAGTCACTCACTCCACCAGCGCCGCTGAGGGAGGCGTAGACGCCACGACCTCGGTCTCGGGTGCCGCCGGCGACGTCCGGAGCAGGGCGTAGCCGATTACCCCGGAGACCAGCGAGCCGCCGAGGATGCCGATCTTGGCCGAGTCGGTGAACGCCGGTTCTCCCGCGAACGCGAGCCCGGCGACGAAGATCGCCACGGTGAACCCGATGCCGGCGGTGACCGCCAGGCCGAGCACGTGTCGGTAGGTGACGCCCTCGGGGAGACTGCCGATGCCCAGCTTGTCGCCGAGCACGGTCGCCCCGAAGACGCCGACGGTCTTGCCGACGATCAGACCGAGGGCGACGCCGAGCACGACCTTGTCGGTCGCGATGCCGTCGAGCGCCTCGCTGGTGAGGCGGACGCCAGCGTTGGAGAAGGCGAACAGCGGCACGATCAAGAACGCGACATAGCCCTGGAGCGCATGTTCGAGGCGCTCGAGCGGTGACTGCGACTCGGCGACGAGACGGCTGAGGTCCTCGAGGCGCACCTGGTTGAGCTCGTACTCGGCCGCGGTCAGCAGCCCGTCGTCCATCTCGTCGTCGGCCGCCTCGACCAGCGTGCGGGCATCGGTGGCGAAGCGACGGGGATCGAAGAACGACCAGGCCGGCGTGAGCAGACCGAGGGTCACGCCGGCGAGCGTGGCGTGGACACCCGACTCGTGCACGGTGAACCACAGGAACAGACCGAGCACGACGTAGACGGCCATGGACCGGACCCGGAGACGCTTGGCGACGATCAACCCACCGATGGTCAGCAACGCAATGCCGAGCCAGCCGAAGCTGAGGTCGTCGGTGTAGAAGATCGCGATGACGACGATCGCACCGATGTCGTCCGCGATCGCGAGTGTGAGCAGGAACACCTTGGCGGCATTGGGGATCCGAGGACCGACGAGCGCGACGACGGCCACGGCGAAGGCGATGTCGGTCGCCATCGGGATGCCCCAGCCACCCGAGCTGTCGGCCCCGGCGTTGAAGGCCAGATAGACGCCCGCAGGGATGACCATGCCGCCCAGCGCACCGATGGCGGGCAGCGCGGCCTTTTTCGGGTCGCGCAGCTCGCCATGGACCAGCTCGCGCTTGATCTCCAAGCCGACGACGAAGAAGAAGATGGCCATCAACGCATCGTTGATCCAGTCGACCAGCGTCAGGTCGATGTGGGCGAGACCGCCGAAATGGATCGACAGGTCGGTCTCCCACAGGGTCTCCTGTGCGTGCCACCACGGCGAGTTCGCCCAGACGAGTGCGGCGACCGCGGCGACCAGCATGAAGATCGCGCCGGACGCCTCGGTGTCCATGAACCGCTGGAGCGGCCGCACGAAGGAGCGGGGGACGAAGCGGTCGGACTGCGACCAGGTGTGGGGGATGTCGGCCCCCGGGGGCAGGGAGTCGTGCATGGTTCGAGTCTCGGCTGTTCCTGGGGTCGGCCTAGGCGGACGGAGACGGACGGTTGAGCGTCATCGACACGATGGTCCCGTCGGGCGCGGCTGCGAACGTGACGTCGTCGGTCAGCACGCGGATGAGGGAAATCCCCAATCCCGACTCGTGCTGGAGGCGCTTCGGATCGGCGACGTCGGGAAGCGCGCTGAGGGCGTCGGGATCGAAGCCAGGACCACGGTCACGGATGTCGACCTGGAACCGGTCGTCGGCGAGCCGGCACGAGATGACGACGGGCTCGTCCTCGGCCTCGGGCCGGTGGGCCTTGATGGCGTTGCTGCACGCTTCCGTCACGGCCAGGCGAAGGTCGTCGAGGCGTGACTCCGGGAGGGGTGGGTCGAGGGCAGCAGCGGAGGCGACCACGAGCCGGACCACTGCGAGATAGTCGAGCCGAGGAGGGATCTCCAGATGGATCTCGGCCATGACCAGCGTCAGATCCCGTCGACGGCCACGGCGACGGCATCGTCGACGGAGTCGACGATCGTGAACACCTCGTCCAGGCCGGTGACGTCGAACACCTTGAGCAGGCGTGAGTTGGTGCACACCAGGCGGAGGTCGCCATCGGCGCTGCGAGCCCGGCGCACGGCCCCGATCAGCACCCCGAGGCCGGTGGAGTCGATGAAGTCCACGCCCTCGAGATCGACCACGAGTTCGGTGGTCCCGGCCTCGATCAGCTCGACCAGCTGCTCCCGCAGGCCGGGCGCGGCGGCGACGTCGATCTCGCCGGTGGCGGTGAGAACGGTCCAGCCGTGGGTGTCCACGGACGCGTCGGAGTCGGAGATCTCGAGTTCCATGCCAGCGGACCAGCGTACAACCCGGACCGTGTGGAGCCGGAGTCGGCCACGGGAGACCGGGCGATACCACACCCATGGAACTACACCCCTGTCATCCTGCCGGCGAGAGACCTACGCTGGCCGGGTGGCCCCCGACCCCGACGTCGAGCTCGAAGCACTCGTCCGGCGACGTGATGCGCGGCTCTCGACGCGCGACGAGGCGCACCTGGCCGATCCGCGGCGACTCGTCCACCTCCATCGACTCGCGGCGCACGAGGCCCGGTTCGCGGCTCTGTCCGTTCCACTTCCCGAGACCGTCGCCCAGCGACTTGGTGTCGATCGGCTCTACACCCACCAGGCAGAGGCGCTGGACCTGCTCCGGGAGGGGACATCGGTCGCCGTGGCCACGGGTACGTCGTCGGGCAAGTCACTCATCTACCAGGCGGCGATCGGCGAGGCCGCGTCAGCACCGGTCCGCCCGGGCACAGCGCTGTGCATCTACCCCACCAAGGCGCTGGCCCACGACCAACGGCGGTCGTTCGGCGACCTGGCGCTCCCCGGTGTGATCACGTCGGCGTACGACGGCGATGCTGGCCGCGACGAGCGCGCCGACGCTCGCCGCAACGCCACGGTGCTGCTGACCAATCCGGAGATGCTCCACTGCGGGATCCTCCCGCACCACGCCGGTTGGATGCGGTTCCTGTCGCGACTCCAGTACGTCGTCATCGACGAGCTCCACCTGTTCCGCGGCATCTTCGGGAGCCACGTCGCCCATGTGATCAGGCGGCTGCGGCGCATTGCCGCCCACTACGGGGCAGAGCCGACTTTCGTCTGCACGTCGGCAACCGTCGGTCAGCCGGCACAGCTCGCATCGCAGCTCACCGGCGTCCCGGTCACTGCCGTCACTGATGACGGATCACCGACCGGTGCCCGGTCGGTGGCGGTGTGGAACCCCCCGGTGCTCGATGCCGAGACCGGCATGCGCGCCTCGAGCCACACCGAAGCCGCTGGTCTCGTCGCCGACCTCGTCAGTGACGGTCACCGCACCCTGGGCTTCTGCCCGAGTCGACGGACCACCGAGTTGGTGGCGGAACGGACCCGGCGCCAGGTGCCTGTCGAACTCCGATCACGGATTGCGGCGTACCGCGGCGGCTTCCTGGCCGAGGAGCGTCACGAGATCGAGGAAGCGCTCGTCGCCGGCACCGTTGACGCGGTGCTGGCGACCTCGGCGCTCGAACTCGGCGTCGACTTCGATGGCGTCGACGCCTGCGTGCTCGACGGTTTTCCGGGCACCGTCGCCTCGATGTGGCAGCGCATCGGTCGGGCCGGCCGTCAGCGCCAGGACTCCCTCGCCGTGCTCGTGTGCGGCTCCGATCAACTCGACCAATGGGCGGCCGCGCATCCCGAGGAACTGTTCGAACGCGCACCGGAGCCGGCGGTCATCAACCACGCCAACCCGTTCGTGGCCGACCCGCACCTCAGCTGCGCGGCCTTCGAACTCCCGCTGACCCACGACGACGAGCGCTTCTGGCCCGGTCTGCTCGACGACAGCGTGCGGCGGTTGGTCGCCGACGACGAACTGATCGTGCGACCCCCCGGCGGCGGCACGGCGGGTGGCCGAGGTCGTCGACGGCGCCTGACGCCAACATCTCCGGTCGCCGTGTGGTCGGGCAACGGCTGGCCGGTCGATCGGGTGGGGCTCCGATCGGGCTCTCCCGGGCAGGTCAAGATCATCCGTCCCGACGGCACCCCGGTGGGCACGGTCGACCGGGGTCGGGCGGTCGAGGTCGTACACGAAGGCGCCATCTACCTCCACGCCGGGCGCCACTACCGCGTGCGCGAGCTCGATCTCGACACCGGTCGTGCGGTCGTGGAGCCCGACGACGGCGGCACCTACACGTCGGCGACCACGCGCATGGACCTGCGGATCCGCAGGGAGGATCGGGTCGACGCGTCGGGACCGATCCGCCTCGCACTCGGGCCGATCGTGGTCACGACCCGGGTCACCGGGTACGTCCGCAAGGACGCGATGTCGGGCGAGATCGTCGAGCGACGTGGTCTCGCATTGCCCCCGTCGACGCTCGAGACCCGTGGGGTGTGGCGGGTGATCCCCGAAGAGGTCCTGGCTGGCGCCGGACTCGTCCCGGAGACCTGGCCGGGGGTTCTCCACGCCGCAGAGCACGCGGCGATCGGCGTGTTGCCGCTGTTCGCCATCTGCGACCGGTGGGACGTCGGTGGCATCTCGACTGCGAAGCACGTCGACACGGGCGCGCCGACGATCGTCATCTACGACGGATACCCGGGCGGCGCGGGGATCGCCGAGCTCGGTTTCGACGCAGCCGAACGACATTGGCGGGTCACGGCCGAGGTCATCGCCGCATGTCCGTGCAGCGCCGGCTGCCCGTCGTGTGTGCAGTCACCCAAGTGTGGGAATGGCAACGAACCGCTCGACAAGGTCGGTGCGCTGGCGCTCCTCTCGGTCCTGACCGGAGTCGCGGTGCCCGACGACCGGCGGGCGACGGCGTAGTACCGCACGCCCGTCACGTCTGACCGGTCCGTCTGAAGTCAGGTATCGAAGGAGTCCGCGCTGACCATCGTGGCCTTCAGGATCAGCCGCTGTCTGGCCGAGCCCTTGGGATGACAGGTGGTCAGGGTCAACTCGGCGGCGTCGGGGGTGTTGTCGATGACCTCGGTCTGGCTCGGGGACACGATGAACGGGTCCGTCGCGACCTCGTAGGTGCACTCGCCGATCGGGGTCTCGAGGGACACGCGGTCGCCGGGCCGGAGCTGGTCGAGATCGTGGAAGGGTCGCCCGTAGGTCGTGCGGTGTCCGGCGATGGCGACATTGCCGACCTCGCACGGGAGGGGGCTGGTCGGGTAGTGGCCCGCCCCGGCGCGGAGTGCGCCCGCAGTCGTTCCCTCCACCACGACGACATCGACACCGAGACGCGGGATCCTGATCCGCGTGAGGCTGTCCCCTTCGTCGACCGAGCGGTTGACGTAGGCATCGTGGAGCTCTGGCGAAGCCAGCTGTCGGTCCAGTTGTCCCTGGAGACGGTTCTGATAGAGGTTCGTGTAGAAGGGGTACCCGATCATCCCGGTGGCTCCGAGAAGCAGCGCCAACGACAGTGTCGACACCGCGATGCGAGCTCCCTTCTTGTTCCGGACCCCGACGACGAGGCGTTCGACGAGGTTCTCGGGCGTGCGGGCGTACGTCGTCGGTGTCGTCGTGCGGTCCGTGCCGATCGCAGGCGTGGCCGTGCCGACCGCAGGCGTCGCCGGCGCCTGCGAACGCTCGATCCGCAACGTCAGAACCACGGCACCGGCGCCGATGGCCAGGTTCAGGACGATCGCAACAATGGTGACCATGCGTCGAGCGAGCCTATCGACGCCCTTCTCGGCCACAGGGTCGAGACGAGGCGTGCGGTCATTCTGCGGATGGTTCGATCCGCATGGTCACCGATCCGTGGAGTGTCGGATCGGGCACGAGTGCCCCGACGAGCGGGAGCACGGTGCGGGACCGATACCGGACGGTGACGCGCACGCGCTCGCCGACGCGGTCGGCGTCGACCTGGAGCCGGCCGGGGTCGAGGGCGGTCGTCGATGCGAGCGCGCCGGCGCGAGCGGCACCGGCATGGGGCTCGACGGCTGCGGCGCGAGCGGCCTCGCGGGTCGCGTGCGACACCAGCAGCTGGTCTCTGGCCACGAGGGCGAGTTGCAGGACCAGGAGGATGCCGATCAGGACGACGGGGAAGCCGAGGGCGAGCTCGACCGTGGCCTGGCCACCGTCGCGGTGGCCAGGCCGGATCGGGTGGCGTCCCCCCGGCACGGTGCCTCGACGGCTCACACCTTGCCGATCACCGTGTCGAGGACCGCGTTGAAGAGCTTGCCGATGCGGCTCGACTTTCCCGCCCAGGCGATGAACACGAGGGCAACGGTGGCTGCGCCGAGCAGGACGAGTGCGTACTCCGCCGTGGATTGGCCGCTCTGGCGACGCCATTGGATCGGGGGACGGGTTGCGAGCGCGTCGTTGACGAAGGACAGGGCCGCGATCTGGGTCGCGAGGATGATGGCGTACATGGAGGATGCTCCGTTCGGTACGTGGAGGAGACCGAGGTCTCGAGTCGTTCCCCGTCGAGGGAGCGAAGGGTGCCGGCAACGATCGGCGCCACGGTGAGCAGACCGAACGCCGGGAGCGTGCAGAAGACGAGGGGGAACAGCAGGAGGACGGGCAGTCGCCGCGCACGCGTCTCGGCCGCCCTTCGCCGTACAGCGCGGGCATCGTCGCCCAGGCGTTGGAGCGTTCCGGTGATCGGCGTCCCGCTCCGGACGTGGTCGACGAGGGCCCGCACCAGGGGGCGCCCGGCGTCACCCCATGCACACTGCAGCTCGGTGAGCGCGTCGACGACGGGGACGCCGCGCTCGATCGACGTCGCCGCTGCCTCGAAGTCGGCCCGGGTCGACGCCGGCGCCCATGCACCCAAGATCGGCAGCGCCGACGGGACAGTGTGCCCGGCGGTCACCGCGAGGAGGAGCAGATCGACTACGTCGGGGAGGTCGTCGACGACGGGTGGGGATGCCGCGTCACGTGCCCGTCGAATCCGCCGCCAGCGACGGACGAGCAGCACGCCGGCGACCGCGGCGAGCGTCAGCACCGGATCGAGGGCGAGCACGGAGGGAGCGATGCACAGGGCCACACCGACCCGGGCGTCGGCAGTGGTGTCCGGCGTGCGACCGACGGCGGTCCGCACGATGCGCCCGAGGGCCACGATCGGGCGTCGGCGCTTCGTGGACGGCCGGATCCCGAGACGAGCGGAGGCGGCGGCG
>JBBKVY010000094.1:0-30356 GCA_037968675.1 Acidimicrobiales bacterium
CCGCCGCCTCCTGGTCGGCGGCGGCGGCGGCGACCTCCGACGGAGCGGCATTGGCGATCGACGGCGCCGTCGGGGCACCGGCGAGGCGGGCCTCGCGGGCCTTGGCCTCGGCCAGCGCCAGACGACGGGCCTCGGCCTGTTCGGCCGCGACCTTGTCTTCGTCGAGGAGGCTGCGGGCGTGGTCGGCCTCGGCCTTGCGCGAGGCCATGTAGCGACCTTCGGCCACGGCGTCGGCGATCACGCGGCACATCAGGGTGCCCGACCGGATGGCGTCGTCGTTGCCGGGGATCACGAACTGGACGGTGTCGGGGTCACAGTTGGTGTCGACAACGGCCACGATCGGGATGCCGAGCTTGTTGGCCTCGGTGACGCCGATGTGCTCCTTCTTGGTGTCGAGGATGAACACCGCGTCGGGTTGGCGCTCCATGTTGGCGATGCCGGAGAGGTACTTCTCGAGCTTGTCGAGCTCACGGCTCTTCTGGAGTGCCTCGCGCTTGGGCATGGCCTCGAACTCGCCGGAGACCTTCATGCGTCGGTATTCCTGCATCTTCGAGACCCGCTTCGACATGGTCTGGAAGTTGGTCATCATGCCGCCGAGCCACCGGTGGTTCACGTACGGCATGCCGCATTTCTCGGCGTAGGACTGGACTGCGTCCTGGGCCTGACGCTTGGTGCCCACGAACATGATCGTGCCGCCGTCGGCGACGAGATCGCGCACGAACGTGTACGCGGTCTCGATCCGATCGAGGGTCTGATCGAGATCGATGATGTAGATGCCGTTGCGCTCACCGAAGATGAAACGCTTCATCTTCGGGTTCCAACGGCGGGTCTGGTGACCGAAGTGGACTCCGGCCTCCAACAGCTGCTTCATCGTGACGACGGCCACGGGTACTCCTCGTGTTGCCCCTCGGTTGTGCTGCCGACGGGCCGGCGCCCCGACCCCGGAGGATCACGGCGACCGTGGGGTGACCCGACGGGAGGATTGGTTGCGTTGCATCGGCACGGACGGTCGCCCGGGCCGACGGGACAGTGTAGAGACCCCCGAGGGCGCAGGGACAACCGGCGCGTCGGCAACCGTCGCCCTCCGATCACGGCGGCAGTGCGGCAACGACGCCGGCGAGCAGCGCGTTCTCGGCGTACGAGGTGGTTCGGGGCAGGAAGGCATCGACCACGCTCTCGAGGAGGCTCCGGCACCCGGGGGCCATGCCGCCCAGGGCGAGGGCGAGTTCGCGCGTGGTCTCGGCCGCACCCGGCAGCGAGTCGTGCGCACGCGGACCCGCGAGACCGACCATGGCGCTCGGGTGCCCTGCCACCGTTGTCTTGTCGCCGGTGACGACGAGGTCGCCGGCCGCCCCGATCGTGCGGAAGTCGACGTCATCGGGCACCCCGTCGCGTCGGAGCTCGAGCATCAGGGTCGAGGTCTCCCCCATCTGGAGCACCGACGTCGAATCGGAGTCGACACCACCCGCAGTCCAGGCAGTGATCGGATCGAGCAGGCGATGTCCGACCGGCCCCGTGAGCAGGGCACTCGTGCCCAGATCGACGCCTCGGTGCGGAGTCCCGACGGTGACCACGGTCGCGAGGAGGTCGAGCCGACCTCGCCGGCGGAGTTCGACCAGGGCGAGACGCACCACGATGCCGCCCTGACTGTGGGCCAGCAGATCGATCGGGACGCCGGGTCGGGCCGACGCAGCGGCCTCGACCAGCTCGGCCAGGGCAACGCCGTGCTCGCGGAGATCGGTGAAGGTGTCGTCCGCCGTGTACGAGCGTGCGTCGATCGCCGCGAGATCTGGCCCGATCCGGGACGACGGCGTTCGACCACCGGCATAGCTGTAGCGGACCACGTCATCGCTCCCGTACCCCAAGGTCTCGGTGGCGATGTCATCCACCGCCGCCGTCTCCGACGACGACCCGTAGCCCGCCACGAGCAGGGCCACGTGACCTGATGCCGGTCGATCCGGCGTGTCGACCTCGCTGGCGGTGCAGTCCTGTGCCCGCCCACGGCGCAACGCAGCCATTCCGTCGGCCACGACCTTCGTCGGCTCGAGCTCGCTGAGGACGTGCACCGTCGCCAGCGAACGCTCGACCTGGTGCGATGCCTGGTCGAGTCCCCAGTCGACCGCCTGTCGCAGCAGACCCGTCTCACGCACCGTGCGGGCGAGCGCGATCCGCTCCCGCACCAGTCCCTCGTCCGTGGGCGGCAACGCTTCCTGGTGCGGGACCAAGCGCACCCGGACCTCCACGACGCCGAAGAGCAGGGCCGGATCCAGGTAGATATCGCCGTCTCGGACACCGAAGTGGAAGCCCGGCCCCGCACGCCCCACGGCGTCACCTGCGCCGACCTCCTCCCCGCGCCGGACCCCGACCGACTCGAGGAACGAGTAGCTGGTGCGCAAGCCGTCATCGTGCCGGATCGTGACGTGTTGTGTCCCGGCCACCCAACCGGCGAAGACCACGCGACCGGGCGCGGCGGCGCGCACCGCAGTGCCTGGAGCCAGGTCGTAGGTCAGCCCCCGGTTCCCCGGTCCATACGCCGATCTCGGCGCCCGGAACGGATCGCTGACCTGCGCATCGACCGGCGGTCGGTAGAAGACGGCGTCGCCGGCGGCGGCCGGATCTGCCCCCTGGACAGCGATGGCGGCCACGACGAGGAACACGAGCGCGACCGCGCCACTCCGGATGCCCATGGGGGCCTCCCCTGCTTGTCGATGTCAGGGGAAGTGGCGGAGCGACGGGTGACGTTCCCGGAGGGGAACGACGAGCGGGCTAGACCGGTTCGCGGTCGGCTGCGGCCATGCGAGAACGCAGCTGCAGGATCGCCTTGGTGTGGATCTGGCAGACCCGGCTCTCGGTGACACCGATGACCTCGCCGATCTGTGCCAGCGTCAGACCCTCGTAGTAGTACAGCGTGAGCACGACCTTCTCGCGCTCGGGCAGCCGTTCGACCGCTTCGCCCAACAGGCCACGCATCTCCTGGACCTCGAACAGGTCGCCCGGACCCTCGTCGGCGGCGGCGATGGTGTCGCCCAGCGTGGCCCCGCCGTCGCGATCGGCCGATCCCACGAACTCGTCGAGGGCGATCACGCCCACGAAGGAGATCTTCGACAACGACGTCTGGAGCTGGTCGACGCTCATGTCGAGCTCGTCGGCGACCTCGTCCTCGGTCGGCGCACGATGGTGCTTGGCCTCCAACTTGGCGTAGGCACTCTCGATCTGTCGCGCCTTGGCACGAACCGAACGTGGCACCCAGTCGATCGAGCGGAGCTCGTCGAGGATGTTGCCCTTGATGCGGGAGATGGCGTAGGTCTCGAACTTGAACCCACGCTCGGGCTCGAACTTGTCGATCGCATCGATGAGCCCGAACAGTCCGTAAGAGACGAGATCGGCCTGCTCGACGTTCTGTGGGAGGCCGACGCCGACACGACCGGCCACGTACTTCACCAGTGGTGAATAGTGGACGATCAGCTGATCGCGGGCGCGCTGGGAGCCGTCGGCCTTGTAGGTCGACCACAGACGATCGACGTCGGCAGTGGCTCTGGTGTGTACTGCGGAGTCGGTCACGAACGGCCCTTGGCACGGGGATGTGTGGCTGAAAGAACCGCGCGAAGGCGGCCAGCGCTGACGTGAGTGTACCGCTGTGTGGTCTGTAGGTCGCTGTGACCCAACAGTTCCTGCACCACCCGCAGATCGGCACCCCCGTCGAGGAGGTGGGTGGCGAAGGTGTGGCGCAGGGCATGGGGATGGGTCGGTTCGACGGCGCGACGGTCGAGGATGCGGCGACAGTCGCGGGGCCCGAGCTGGTGACCACGCAGGTTGAGGAACGCCACGTCGGTCGGTGAATCGGCGGTCTCGAGTGCTCGGCGACCCCAGTCGAGCCAGGCCTCCAGCGCCTCGGTCGCGGCCGGGGTGATGGGCAGTTGACGCCAGTTGCTGCCCTTGCCCAGCACCCGGATCGAGCGGGCATCGAGGTCGATGTCGGCGCGGCGCAGGCCGCAGACCTCCGCCACGCGGAGGCCGCTGCCATAGAGGAGCTCGAGCACGGCATCGTCTCGGAACCGCCGATGCGGCGGATCGGCGTCGCATCCCGAGCGTGGCGTCTCGAGCAACCCGTCGATCTCGTCCTGACGGAGCACACGAGGGAGTCGACTCGAACCCGCCGGTGGTCGGAGTCCGAGCGTCGGGTCGACCACGACGAGGTCGCGCCTCGCGAGCCACCGGAAGTAGCGCCGGAGCGCGGCAACGCGACGGGCGATGGTCGAGCGGGCGTAGTTCCGGGTGCCGAGGTGTGCCACATGGCGCCGAAGGTGGCGCCGATCGACCTGGCTGACGTCGTCGAGGCCATGACGCTCGGCGAATGCGACGAAGGCTTCGACGTCGCGACGGTACGCATCGACCGTCGCCGGTGAGGCGTCGGTGAGAGATCGCGCGAAGTCGTCGATGTACCAGCCCACCCGGTCACCGTACCGAGCACTGTTGCGATGTGGTCGACACCCCTCATCGGATCGTCCGTTGGTAGCCGTCGGCGACGCGGTCGACCACACCGTCGACCTCCAGCGTCGTGAGCCGGACGGCCACCTCGGTGAACGACATACCGGTGCTGGCGACGATGTCGTCGAGCGACGTCGGCGTCCACGCGACGGCATTCGTGACCGCGTCGTCGGTGAGCGGCGGCGGTTCATCTGATGATCGGCGCGCACGACCGGTCGGCACGTGCACGCCCAGGGCCACGAGGACATCGGTGGCGTCGCGGACCACGAGACACCCGTCGGCGAGGAGCTGGTTCGGTCCCGCCGATGTCGGCGCCCGCACCGGACCGGGCACGGCGCCGACGTCGACCTGCCGTTCCAGTGCGGAATCGACGGAGAGCATCGATCCTCCGGTCCTTCCGGACTCGACCACGACCAGGAGCCGTGACAGGGCCGCGATCAATCGATTGCGGGCGGGGAACCGCCAGCGCTCGGCCGCAGTGCCGAGCGGTGCCTCGGAGACGAGGACACCGTCGTGAGCAACGTCGTTCCAGAGGTCGCGGTGTCGACGGGGATACACGACGTCGAGACCGGTGGCGACCACCCCCACGACGGGCCCACCGGCTCGGAGCGCCCCCCGGTGCGCCGCTCCGTCGATGCCGAGGGCGAGCCCCGACACCACGCCGACGCCGGCCGAGGCAACACCTTCACCGAGGTCTCGGGCGATCGCCGTGCCCGACGCCGTGCATCGACGGGTCCCCACGATGGCGACCGACACCGACGCCAGCAACGAGACATCGCCGCGGACGAACACGAGCGGTGGCGGCTCGGGGTCGTCGCGGAACGCTGGAGGCCAATGGTCCGAGTCCGGCGTGAGGACCTCGATGCCCGCCTCCATGTGGCCCGACAGGATCGCCTCGACATCGACGGCCGCGGCGGCCGTCCGCCACGCGTCGACGAGGGCGGTGCGAGCGTCCAGACGCGTTCGGAGCGGTACGCCGCCGAGGGCACCACGACGTACGGCGTCCCACGCGGCCTCCGCCGATCCGAACGTCTCGACGAGGGCGCGAAGGCGAGCAGGCCCGAGCTTCGGGAGGCCGAGCAGCGCGACCATCGGAGCGGGCGAGGTCATGACGCCACCGCGACGCCGGACCCGGACGGAACTCGCAGTGCCACCGCCGCCGCCACGTGGTCGACGCGGAGCGCGCCGTCGTGGTCGGCGAGGTCGGCGATCGTGCGCGCGACCCGACGGACGCGCTGCACACCTCGTGCGGTCAGCGTGCCCCGACGAACGAGGTCCTCGAGCAGGCGGGCTGCGGCCGGCACCAGCGGAGCGATCGTGTCGAGGTCGTGGCCGGTGAGGGTCGCGTTGGGTCCGAATCCGCGCGTCGCGGCGAGTTGACGAGCGTCGAGCACTCGTCGAGCGACCACCGCACTCGGCTCACCGTCGGGCGATCCCAGGAGATCACCGGCGTCGGGTCGACCGACGTGGAGACGGAGATCCAAGCGGTCGAGCAGTGGGCCCGACAACCGCCGCGCGTACCGGGCCAGACCGGCCTCGGAGCATCGGCACCCGGTGGGGGCCGGCCCGCACGGACAGGGGTTCGTGGCCGCAACGAACTGGAACCGGGCGGGGTACGCGACCGTGCCGCGTGCCCGGCTCACCCGCACGCGGCCCTCCTCGATGGGCTGACGCAACGCGTCGAGCACCGTCGGCGGGAACTCGCCGAGCTCGTCTGCGAAGAGCACGCCCCGGTGGGCCAAGCTGATCTCGCCCGGTCGCATCGCCGTGGTACCACCCCCGATCAGCGAGACGGCCGAGGCGGTGTGATGCGGTGCGCGGAACGGTGGACGCCGGATCAGCTGCCCGTCGACCGGCATCCCGGCAGCCGAGTGGATCGAGGTGACCTCCAGAGCGGCCTCGTCGTCGAGATCTGGCAGCAGCCCGGGAAGTCGACCGGCCAGCAGCGTCTTGCCGGCGCCGGGTGGCCCGCTCAGGAGCAGATGGTGACCACCGGCGGCCGCGATCTCGACCACCTGGCGACCGACAGGCTGGCCACGTACGTCGAGCAGGTCCGGGGAGACCGGCGGCGACGGTGCCGGCACGGCAGGAGGGTCGGACCACGGCGTCTCGCGTCGGAGTGCCCGCACCACCCGCCCGAGGTCGGGCGCACACCGGATCTCGATGCCCGGGACCAGTGCCGCCTCGGCGTGCGCCGCGTCGGCGACCACGACGCCACGAACGACGCCGCGGAGCGCCGCCACCAAGGGCACGACGCCGCGGACGGGGCGCAGCGATCCGTCGAGCCCGAGTTCGCCGAGGAACGCCCAGCCGTCCGTCGATTCCTCCGACACCTCGCCGGTCGCGGCCAGGACACCGACGGCCATCGCGAGATCGAGCGACGTCCCCAGCTTCGGGAACGCGGACGGCGCGAGGTTGATCGTGAGCCGCCGCATCGGCCACTCGTACGCACTCGACAACAGCGCCGAGCGGACCCGGTCGCGTGCCTCGCGGCACGAGGCGTCGGGGAGCCCCACCATGGTGAACGACGGGAGACCGTTGCCGACGTGCACCTCGGCACGGACACAGCGACCTTCGACGCCGAGCAACGACGACGACTGGATGATGGCGAGCACGGATCGTCTCCCTGGAGCGGCCCTTCGGGGCTGCGGGGACGGTCGTACGCCGACACATCGAGCGGGCCGGAACGTGCCAGCCGCTGCTCACCATAGAACAGGGGTGGTGACAGTGTCACCAGGCGCTGATCACCGGCCGCGGAAGTGCGGCTCTCGCTTCTCGACGAATGCCTTGAACGCGTCGGCGGTGTCGGACGACGCGAGCGTGATCGACTGCGAGCGCGCCTCGTCCTCCAGGGCCTGTGCCAGCGTGACGTGGGTCGAGTTGTTGAGCATCCGCTTGCTCAGGCTGTACGCGAGCGGTGGACCGGCGGCCAGCCGCGACGCCCAGTCGTCGACGAACGCGTCGAGCTCGTCGGCGGGGACGACACGGTTCACGAGGCCGAAGTCTGCGGCCTCCGCGGCAGAGAGGATCTCGGCGAAGTAGGCGAGCTCCTTTGCCTTGTGCAGCCCGACCATCCTCGGCAGCAACCACGAAGACCCACCGTCGAGTGCGAGCCCGCGCTTGGCGAAGATCTCGCTGAAACGGGCTGCCTCCGAGGCCACGATGAGGTCGCAAGCCAGCGCGAGCGAACAACCGGCGCCGGCTGCGACACCCGGAACCTTGGCGATGGTCGGCTGGGGCAGGTCGTGGAGACCCTGGATGGCCCGGCCCACCGTACGCATCGCGGTCAGCTGGTGCGGTGGCGCGTCGTCGCCCGGCGGCGCCCAGAGGTCTGCGCCCGAACAGAAGTCGCCGCCGGCCCCGGTGAGCACGACCGCCCGAACGGACGGATCACGCGCGATCTCGTCGAAGTGGTCGCCCAGCGCGACCCACATCGGGGCGATGAGCGCGTTCTTCTTCTCCGGTCGGTCGAGGGTGATCGTGACGATCGCCCCGGCCCGTTCGATCTGCAGCTCGTCCATGCGGCGGACGATACTCATGGGGCATGGGCTTCAACCCGAACCGACCCCAGAGGCGTCGCGACAGCGACATCGTCTTCGTGGTCGCCGGACTGCTGGTCGCGCTCCTCCTCGTGCTCTGGGCCTTCTTCGGCTGATCGTCAGAAGCAGTTCTCGATGATCTCGACCTGACCGCGCAGGATCGAGACGACGTCGAAACGCACGGTGCGGGCCCGTACACCGGAATCGGCACAGAAGCGATGAGCAAGCCTGCGGATCCGACGTTGCTTGGCCGGCGTCACCGCCTCGGCCGGGACGCCGAAACGAGCGGACGACCGGGTCTTCACCTCGGCGAAGACCAACACATCGTCGCCACGGAGCACGAGGTCGAGCTCGCCCTCGGTGCAGCGCCAGTTGCGGGCGACCACCGAGTACCCCGCCGCTTCGTAGCGGCGCGCGGCCAGGCGCTCGCCGTGCGCTCCGAGCTTCTGGCGGGCCACGGTCACGAACGCCTCAGGTCTTCTTGCGGAACGCCTCGAGATCGAGGTCCGCCTTGGGGAGCTCCTCGATGTTGACGTCCTTGAACGTCACGATCTGCACCTTCGAGACGAACCGCGTCGTGCGGTACATGTCCCACACCCAGGCGTCCCGCAGGGTGAGCTCGATGTACGGTGCCCCCGATTCGTCGCGGACCACCCGCTCGACCTCGTTCGCCAGGTAGAAGCGACGCTCGGTCTCGACGACGAACGAGAACGTGGGGCTGATGTCCTTGTACTCGCGATACAGCTGCAACTCGATGTCGGCCTCGTACTGCTCGAGGTCCTCGGTGCTCATGCGCCCACTCGCTCCGCTCGCCGGGCTGACGACGACCGCCACTGGCGCTCTCCTCGATCGTCTGTGCTCATGCCGGCACCGTAACCCGCAGGGGGTGACAGCGCCGACGACTACAGGTAGGCGAGACGTCCCGGCGGCCACACGCGAGCGAGCGCACGACCGACGATCGACGACGTCGGCACGGGCCCGAAGCTCCGGCTGTCGGCAGAGTTGTCCCGGTTGTCCCCCATGACGAAGACGTGGCCGTCCGGCACCATCGTGGGTTCGAACAGCGACGGCGCCATCGACGAATCGAGACACGGCTCGGCGAGCCGGTTGCCGTCGATGTGGACGCCGTCGGATCGTCCCTCGACCGTTTCGCCGGGGAGACCCACCACGCATTTGATGAGCTCGTCGTCCTCGGGTCGGGCGACACCGACGGCCTCGAGCGCCTCGCGTCCGAATCGGATCACGACGAACGAGTCGTCGGCCTGTTCGCTCGCGTTCGGATCGCCGAAGACGATGACATCGCCCCGGCGTGGGTCGTGGAGCTCGTGGGCCGTGCGCGACACGACGACCCGGTCCCCGGCGGTGAGCTGCGGCTCCATCGACGCCGACGGGATGAAGAAGGCCTGCGCGACGAACGCCTTGACGCTGATCGCGAGGAGGGCCGCGAACAGGACGAGCACGGGGACCTCGACGAGGAGCCTCCACCGCGACGCGTTCTCGGCCTCGTCGGGATCGAGAGGTCGTAGGTCAGCCTCCGGTTCTCCCGCACGCATCCCCGCCCGTCGATCATGCTCGGTCCGAGACCGCGACGATGACCGGCGCTCGGGTCAGAAGTCGCGCTTCTCGCGGACCTTGGCCCGCTTCCCCACGCGGTCGCGCAGGTAGTACAGCTTCGCCCGTCGGACGTCGCCGCGGGTCACGACCTCGATCTTGGCAACGACCGGCGAGTGGACCGGGAAGGTCCGCTCGACGCCGACGCCGTTGGAGAGCTTGCGGACCGTGTAGGTCTCGCGCACGCCGTCGCCCTGTCGCTTGATGACGACACCCTTGAACTGCTGGACCCGCTCCTTGTTGCCCTCCACCACTCGGACGTGCACGTTGAGCGTGTCGCCGGCGGCGAAGTCGGGGATGTCGTCGCGGAGGTTGGCGCGGTCGACGAGATCGGTGGGGTTCATGGCGAGACTCTGTTCGTGAGAGTTGGATCGATCGGTGGGATCCGGGACGCCCGGACCGGCGAACGGGACAGTGTAGGGGCGACGCTGCTACGGCGACCAATGTCGTCACGCACGCGTCTCGTCCACCACCGCCGTCAACCCGAACTCTGCGAGAACTCGGCGGTCGTCATCGGTGAGCGGTCGTCGGTTCAGGAGGTCCGGACGGTTGCGGGCCGTCCGCACGAGAGCCTGGGCGTGGCGCCAGCGTCCGACCCTGGCGTGGTCGCCGGACCGGAGCACGGCGGGGACGCCGTGATCCCGGAACTCGGCCGGGCGCGTGTACTGGGGGTACTCCAGCAGCCCCGAGGAGAACGACTCCTCGGTGGCGCTCGCGTCGTTGCCCATCACGCCGGGGACCAACCGGCCGACGGTTTCGAGGACCACCATCGCGGCCACCTCGCCACCAGCGAGCACGTAGTCGCCGATCGACAGTTCCCCGTCGCACCAGTGGTCGACCACGCGCTGGTCGACGCCCTCGTAGCGGCCGCACAGCAACGAGAACCCGCCCGACGCGGCCAGCTCGCGCGCCCGCTCCTGGTCGAGTGTGTCGCCACCGGGACCGAGGAGGAACAGCGGACGAGGCGGTTCGGCCGCCTCGATCGCCGCAACCAGCGGCTCCGGTTTGAGGACCATTCCCGCCCCGCCGCCGAACGGGGAGTCGTCGACGGTGCGATGCACGTCGTCGGTGTGGTCGCGCAGGTCGTGGGCGCGCACGTCGATCAGGTCGTTGTCCTGCGCCCGGCCCAGCAGGCTCTCGGCCGCGAACGACGTGATGAGGTCGGGGAAGATGGTGAAGACGTCGATGCGCACCGGCGGGCCACGCTACTTCCCACCCGGTGCGGTGCCCGCTCGACCCCCGCCGGCCGGAGACGGCATCAGTCGAGGTCGAACAGCCCGTCCGGAGGCTCGATCACGATGCGGCGGTCGACGAAGTCCGTCACGAACGGCATGGGAACCAACAACGAGCCGTCGACCTCGATCATGTCGTAGGCCGGGTTCTCGACGACGGCGGTGCACGAACCGACCGTCGTACCGTCGACCAGCACGACCTCGCAGCCGATCAGGTCGTGGACGAACCAGACATCGGGATCGTCGATCGGCGCGGCCCGGAGTACCAGGCCGTGCAGGGGCTCGACGTCCTCGCGGGAGCCGAAGCCCTCGAACTGCACCCGCCAGCGGCGCTGGTGGGGATGGGCCTGGACGACGGTGAGCGGGCCACGGTCGGTCTCCAACACGGATCCCGGGTTCAGGCGTTCGGTGCGATCGGTCGACAGCGACACGATCACCTCGCCGCGCAGCCCGTGGGGCTTGGCGACCCTGCCGATCTCCAGGAGATCAGCCATCGGTGGACCTAGTCCGCGAACTCGACGTCGACCTCGGCGTCGTCCTTGGCGGCTGCGGCCCGAACGACGGCGCGAATGGCCTGCGCCGTGCGGCCGCGGCGGCCGATGACACGACCGGTGTCGCCGTCGCCGACGGTGACGGTCAACTCGAAGCGACCGTCGTCACCATCGACCTCGACCTCGACGGCGTCGGGGTCGGAGACGATCGACTTGCAGATGTACTCGCAGACGGCGACGGCCGTGGGGATGGAGGTGCTCATGCGTCAGCAGTGACAGCTGCGTCTTCAGCCGGGGCCTCGTGGCCCTTCTGGTACTGCTCGGCACCCTCCGGCGCCTTCTCGCCCTTGAGCTCGGCCATCGCACCGGAGATCGTCAGCAGCTTGCCGACCGTCTCCGACGGCTGTGCGCCGTGCCGGAGCCAGTGCACCGCGCGCTCGTTGTCGACCTTGATGATCGACGGCTCGCGGCGGGCGTCGTAGTGACCGAGGATCTCGATGAACCGGCCATTGCGCGGCGAACGCGAGTCGGCGGCGACGATGCGGTACGTGGGCTGCTTCTTCTTGCCCATCCGCATGAGGCGGAGCTTGACGGCCACAGGTGCTCTACTTTCGGGGGTTCTGGTCTCTTCGGGGGTACGGATCGAACGGCGCGGCCCGGTGAGGAGCGCAGCGGACCAGTGTGCGTGGTCCGGGCCGCAGACCGCAACCTGACGGGGACGGGTGCGAGTCCCTACTGGTCGAGACCGGGGAGGCTGAACGGCTTCTTGTCGCCACCGGCGGGCGTGGTGCGTCCACCCTTGGGCGTGGTACGACCACCGCCGCGGCCCTTCTTGCCCTTCTTCTTCTGCTTCTTCTTCATCGCCCGGCCGGCCAGACCGGGCATGTTCTTCATCATCTTCTGCATCTCCTGGAACTGCTTCACCAGTTGGGAGATCTGGCCGACATCGCAGCCCGAGCCGGCCGCGATCCGGGCCCGGCGGGACCCATCGATGATGTTCGGGTCGGTGCGCTCGGCCCGGGTCATCGAGTGGATCATCCCCTCGATCCGCGAGATCTCCTTGTCGTCGATCTCGACGTTCTTCACTTCCTTGGGGACGCCGGGCATCATCCCGAGCAAGCTCGAGATGGAGCCCATCTTCTTGACCTGCTGCATCTGTTCGAGGAAGTCGTCGAAGGTGAACTCACCGTCCATCAGCTTCTGGGCTGCGACCTCGGCCTCCTTCTCCTCGAACACCTCCTCGGCCTTCTCGATGAGGGTGAGGACGTCGCCCATGCCGAGAATGCGCCCGGCCAGGCGATCGGGGTGGAACAGGTCGAAGTCGTCGAGCTTCTCGCCGGTGGAGGCGAAGGCGATGGGCTTGCCCACGACCTCCTTGACCGACAGTGCCGCGCCGCCGCGTGCGTCGCCGTCGAGCTTCGTGAGGATGACCCCGTCGAGGGCCAGGGCCTCGTTGAAGTTCTCGGCGACGGTGACCGCATCCTGACCGGTCATGGCGTCGACGACGAGGAATGTGTAGTCGGGGCTGGTGGCGTCGGAGATCCGACGAACCTGATCCATCAGCTCGGCGTCGATGGCGAGGCGACCGGCGGTGTCGACGATCACCACGTCCTTGCCGAGGCGGCGGGCCTCGTCGATGCAGTCCTCGGCCACCGAGACCGGGTCGCCCGTACCCGAGGCGACGATGTCGTCCTCGGCCGAGTACACCGACACGTCGATCTGGCCGGCCAGCGTGCGCAGCTGCTGGACCGCGGCCGGGCGCTGGAGGTCGGCGCCGACGAGGAGCGGATTACGACCCTGCCCCTTGAACCAACGGGCGAGCTTGGCCGAGTTGGTCGTCTTGCCCGAACCCTGCAGACCGGCCATGAGGACGACGGTCGGGGGCTTCGAGGCGTAAGTGAGCTTGATGGTCTCCCCTCCGAGCGACTCGATCAGTTCCTCGTTGACGACCTTGACGACCTGCTGGCCGGGGTTGAGCGCCTGGCTGACCTCGGTGCCGACGATGCGCTCGCGGATCCGGCCGACGAGGTTCTTGACGACGGTGAAGTTGACGTCGGCCTCGAGGAGTGCGAGGCGGATCTCCCGCAGCGCCTCGTCGACATCGTCCTCGCGTAGCTTCCCCTTGCCGCGGATGCCGCTGAAGATCGTTTCGAACCGGTCGCTGAGTGCCTCGAACATGGACGGACGAGACTACCGGTCGTTCCTGCTCAGGAAGATGCGACCGAAATCCGGTTGTCGACGGCAGCCACCCCGACGACGGCGCCGGCCGTGCGGCCGAGGTCGCCCCGCGCGGTCTCGTGGGGGACCGCACCGGTGAGCGTGATGCGATTTCCCTCGACGCTGACGACCGGCTGGGGAAGGTGCCACGTACGAGGCGAATGGGCGAGCTCGTACCGCACGGTCTCGCCCAGGTCGCCGGCGGCCGAGGCCGTCGACGAGTACCCCTCGGACAGCCGGGCGCGGAACTGCTCGCCGGTGGTGGGCGCCACGGCCATGCCGACGCCGAGTCCGGCACCGAAGGCGACGATCCGACCGACACCGACGAACCGGATCGTCTTGAACGACGCCGAGATCGTGCCGAACACGAGCCGGAACGGCAACGTCACCAACTTCCACAGCAACCAGATCATGAGAGCATCCGATCACACATCGAAGAGCGCGTCGACGAAGTCGTCCGGATCGAAGTCGATCAGGTCCTCGGCCTGCTCGCCGAGGCCGACCAGCTTGATCGGCAGCCCCAGCCCGCCGACCTCCGGGTCGAGGGCGATCGCCAGCGCGATGCCACCCTTGGCCGAGCCGTCGAGCTTGGTCAGCACCACACCGGTGCACTGCGTGGCCTCGGAGAACTGCCGGGCCTGCTGGAGGCCGTTCTGACCGGTGGTCGCGTCGAGCACGAGCAGCACCTCGGTCACGGTGCCTGGATCCCGATCGGCCACGCGCCGGACCTTCGACAGCTCGTCCATCAGATTCGACTTGGTGTGGAGGCGTCCGGCGGTGTCGGCGAGCACCAGGTCGATGTCGCGTGCCCCTGCCTTCGCGATGGCGTCGAAGATCACCGACGACGGATCGCCGCCTTCCTCGCCACGGTGGAACTCGGCGCCGGCCCGCTCGGCCCAGGTCTGCAGTTGTTCGGCCGCTGCGGCACGGAAGGTGTCGCCGGCGGCCATGATCACCGAGCGACCATCGTCGATCTGCCGCTTGCCGACCTTGCCGATGCTCGTGGTCTTGCCGACGCCGTTGACGCCCACGAACAGCCACACGTTGGGGCCGCCGGGCTGGTGGTGGAGGCGGCGATCGCCGGCGGCGAGCTTGTCCTTGAGCTGGGCCTTGAGCGCCTCGATCAGGACGGCCGGTTCGGTGATGTCGTCGGCCTTCACGGTGCTGCGGAGCTCGTCGAGGAGCGCGGTGGTGAGCGTCACGCCGACGTCGGCCCGGATGAGGGCCTCCTCCAGCTCGTCCCAGGTCTCGTCGGTGATGTCGCTGCGCGACAGGAGCGACCCGACATAGCCGCTGAAGGTGTTCCGTGCCTGCGCGAGTCGGTCGCGAAACGTGGGTTTGTCCGCGATGCCGTCGACGATCTCGTCCGCTGTCGCGACCTCGTCGGCCACCACCGGCGGCGCGGGTCGTGGTGGCGCGGCCGGTTCGATGCCCGGCGCCATCTCCCGGCGGCGACTCACGACGAGGACGCCGAGACCGCCGAGGAGGACGACCAGCGCTGCGATCAGAAGGAGGATCTCCATGGGGCGGCGAGCCTACCGAGCGGCCCCCTGACCTCCTGTGCCGGCTCGCCCTGCCGACGGCGCGGGCCCCGGACCCCTCTATCGTGCGGTGCGTGGAACAGCCCGACCAGACGTCCCCCGACCAGACCGAGAGCCTCGAGTCCGGTGACCGGCCCACGGAGCCGACGTTCCCGGCGGCGCCGGCCTTCGCCAAGGTCCCGACGGTGACCCCGCCCAGGGGCTCCGCCGAACTCCACGCAGTGACCCAGGAGGTCAAGCGGGTCATCGTCGGCCAGGACAGGGTCGTCGAGCGTCTGCTGGTCGGCCTGCTGGCGCGTGGGCACCTCCTCCTCGAAGGGGTTCCCGGTCTCGCCAAGACCCTGGCGATGGAGACGCTCGCACTCGCCGTGGGCGGCACGTTCGCCCGTATCCAGTTCACTCCGGACCTCCTCCCTGCCGACATCACCGGTACCCGGGTGTGGCGTCAGAGCGCCGAGTCGTTCGACGTCGAACTCGGTCCGGTCTTCGTCAACTTCCTGCTCGCCGACGAGATCAATCGTGCGCCGGCCAAGGTCCAGTCCGCCCTGCTCGAGGTCATGGCCGAACACCAGGTGTCCATCGGTGGCAAGACACATCCGGTGCCCGAGCCCTTCCTGGTGATGGCCACCCAGAACCCGATCGAGTCCGAAGGCGTCTACCCCCTCCCCGAGGCCCAGCGCGACCGCTTCCTCATGAAGATCCTGATCGACTACCCCTCGCCGACCGAGGAAGCCGAGATCGTGCGGCGCCACGGCGTGACACCGCCGGAGGCCCAACTCACCCTCGACGCCGGGACGCTGCTCGACCTCCAGCGAGCCGCCGACGAGGTGACCCTCGACCACGGCACGCTCCAGTACGCGGTCGACGTGGTCCAGGCCACGCGCGACCCGGCCGGCTACGGACTCCCCGACCTCGTCGACTATGTGTCGTACGGCGCCTCACCACGAGCGACCCTCGGGCTGATCGCCGCCGGCAGAGCGCTGGCCCTCGTCCGTCGACGCGACTTCGTCGTGCCCCAGGACGTCTTCGACGTCGCTCCCGACGTCCTCCGGCATCGACTCGTTCTCTCCTACGAGGCGCTCGCCCAGGGTGTCGAGGTCGACCACGTGCTCGCTCGACTCCTGTCGACCGTTCCGGCACCGGCCGTGGCGGGCACCGCCTCTGGCTTCTAGGACCGTGGCCGCAGTCCCGTCCGCGATGGAGTCCCGTGCCGCCGAGATCCTGACGCGCCTCGAGCTCACGGTGACGCGACGGCTCGACGGACTCCTGCACGGCGATTACCGGGGGCTCGTTCCGGGACACGGCTCGGAGTCGGGCGAGACACGCCCGTACGTTCCCGGCGACGACATCCGCCACATCGACTGGAACGTGTCGGCGCGCTCGATCGAGACCCACGTCCGCGAGTCGATCGCCGACCGCGAGCTGGAGACGTGGCTGCTGGTCGATCGTTCGGCCAGCCTCGACTTCGGCACGGCGGCGATGACCAAGGCCGAGCTCGCCGTGTCGGCCGTCGGGGCGGTGGGATTCCTCACGGCCCGGACCGGAAACCGGCTGGGTGCGATCGTGGTCGGCGGCGACGGCGCCCACATCGTCCCGGCCCGCCCGGGCCGGGACCACCTGCTCGCCCTGCTCCACGGACTCATCACCACGCCTCCGGCCGAGTCGTCGCTGGGCACGACGGAACTGGGCGCTGCGCTCCGTCACCTCGTCGTGCCCCCACGCCGACGAGGGCTGGTGGTCGTGGTGTCCGATTTCCTCGCGGCAGACGACTGGGAGAAGCCGCTTCGGGCGTTGACCGCACGCCACGAGGTTCTCGCGGTCGAGGTCGTGGACCCGCGTGAGCTCGAACTGCCGGCCGTGGGCATGTTGACGGTCGTCGACCCGGAGACGGGCCGATCCCGCGAAGTCCCGACCAACCGCCAGACACGTCAGCGGTACGCAGCGGCCGCAGCCGCGCAGCGGAACGACATCGCCGCCAGGTTCCGGCGGTCGGGTGTCGGGCACCTCCAGCTGCGCACCGATCGCGACTGGGTGCTCGACATCGTCCGCTTCGTCGCCGCCCGGAAACGCACGCGGGGCGTGCGATGAGCGCGCTCTGGCCCGACGGCTTCCTCTCCCCCGTGCGCCTCTACGGGCTGCTCGTGGTCATCGTGATCGCGCTCGCCTATCTGCTCCTGAGCTTCCGCCGCAGCACCTACACCGTGAAGTTCACCAATCTCCCGCTGCTCGACACCGTCGCCCCCAAGCGCCCCGGGTGGCGGCGGCACATCGCTGCTGCGGTGTTCCTCGTGGGGATCGCAGCCATGGTCGTCGCATGGGCCCAGCCGGCCGAGGAGCTCCTGGTCCCCAAGGAACGAGCGACGGTGGTGTTGGCCATCGACACGTCACTCTCGATGGAAGCTGCCGACGTCACACCGTCGCGCATCGAGGCCGCCAAGACGGCGGCACTGTCCTTCATCGAGGGCCTCCCCGAACAGATCAACGTGGGTCTGGTCACCTTCGACGGTGTGGCCCGCGTCCGGGTGACACCGACCACTGATCGGCGTCCGGTCCGATCGGCGATCGAGGCGCTCGAGCTCGGCCCGGCCACCGCCATCGGCGAGGCGATCTTCGCCGGACTCGACGCCATCGAGACCGCCCCCATCGTCGACGTCGAGGGCGAGCCGGTCCCGGCGACGATGGTCGTCATGACCGATGGCAAGACCACGGTCGGCCGGCCCGACGCCGACGGCTCTGCTGCTGCCGTGGTCGCCGAGATCCCGGTCTCGACGATCGCATTCGGCACGGACCGGGGCACGATCGTGATCGACGGGGAGATCCAACCCGTTCCGGTCGAGCGCGTCGCGCTCCGGGCCATCGCCGACGGCACCGGCGGCCAGTTCTTCGAGGCGGAGTCGTTGGGCGAGCTCGAATCGGTGTATGCCGACATCGGCTCCTCGGTCGGGTTCGACACCGAGGAGACCGAGGTGACCGACCGGTTCGTCGGCTTCGCCGCGCTCCTCCTCGCGATCAGCACGCTGCTCTCGCTCCTATGGTTCCAGCGCATTCCGTGACCGGCGAAGGTGGCACCGCCGTTTCCATCGGGAACGCTGCGGTCGACGCTGGTCACCGACCGCTGCTGGTGCACCCAGGGAACGTTCCGGGAACGGTCGAGCGTGATGCTCGGGTCTCCACGAGTTCCGCATCGGCGGAGCTCCGGACCCGGAGGAGCATCCATGGGAACACCGGTCAACGAGCTGCCGATCGAGGTGGCACAGGGCGAACTCGAGACCCGATACGCCGAATGGGGCGACATGGCGGTGCGCCATGCCGTCGTCCCCGCCGGCACTGACTTCGGACCCGTCCTCGCCGGCCTGCCCGGCGATCGGTGCCCGAGCCCGCACTGGGGCATCGTGCTCGAGGGGTCGGTCACCCTGTTCCACGCCGACGGAACCGAGGAGGTCGCGTCCGCGGGCGAGCTCTACCACTGGCCGGCCGGCCACACCGCCAAGACTGCAGAGGGCGTCACCTTCATCGAGGTCGGTCCGGTCGGTCCGATGCGCCAGTTCAGCGAGCACGCCAAGAAACTGTTCGGCTGAGCGGGGTCGGGGATCACCATGACCCATCAACCAGTCGACGCTGCGGAGGCCGAGCGATTCATGCGCCACGTCGCCTCCGATCTGGGCGCAGCGATGAGTGCGCCCTTGACGTGGATCGGCGACAAGCTCGGCCTGTGGCGGGCCATGGCGGACGGCGAGCCGGTGTCAGCAGCCGCGCTCGCCACCCGGGCCGGGACCAACGAACGCATGACCCGCGAGTGGCTGTGCGCGCAGGCGGCCGGCGGCTACGTCTGCCATGACCCGGAGACAGGCATGTTCGACCTCCCACCAGCGCACGCCGCAGTCCTGGTCGACGGTGCGCCGACGAACCTCCAGGGTGCATTCGACTGCATCACCGGCGCGTTCCGCTCACTCGACGGGGCCATGGATGCGATGCGCGACGGGAAGGGCTTGGGATGGTCCGATCTCCACGACGACTTCCACCGAGGTCTCGAGCGGTTCCTCGCACCCTCGTACGAGGCGCTCCTCGTGAACACCTGGCTGCCTGCGCTCGGCGCGCCGGTCGAGAAGCTCGCATACGGTGGCACGATCGCCGACATCGGGTGCGGACGGGGCGCGGCGGCCGTCATCCTCGCGAAGGCATTCCCGCTCGCGTGCGTCCGCGGCTTCGATCTCCACGGTCCGTCGGTGGCGGCTGCCCGAGCCCTCGCCATCGAGCACGACGTCGGCACCCGCTGCACGTTCGACACCGTCTCGGCGCGCGACGTGCCGGGTGGCGGCTACGACCTCGTGTGCCTCCTCGACTGCCTGCACGACATGGCGGACCCGTTCGCCGTGGCCCGCAGGGCCCGCGAGGTGGTCGCCCAGAACGGTGTGGTCATGGTGGTCGAGCCGATCGCCGGCGACACGATCGACGACAATCTCCATCCGGTGGGGCGGCTGCTCTACAGCGCCTCGACCCTGGCCTGCACGCCGTGCTCGCTCGACGGTGGGGGTCCGGGGCTCGGCGCGCAGGCCGGTCCGTCGACCATGACCGACGTCCTCCGGTCCGCCGGCTTCGGAACCGTGCGAGTCGCGACGACCACCGCGTTCAACTACGTGCTGGACGCCCGCCCCTGACACGTGGTCGCCTAGCGTCAGAGGAGCGGGGACGGTCGTCCTACGAGAATCCGAGGCCCGATCGACGATGGGACGCACGATCGACATCGAGGTGTTGGGCCATTTCCGCGTCCATGTCGGCCACGGACACACCATCGACGAGGCTGCCTGGGGCCGCAACCGCCCACAACAACTGGTGCAGCTCCTCGCGCTCGCCCCACGGCATCGCCTGGTGCGTGACCGGGTCATCGAAGCACTGTGGCCCGATCTCGCTCCCGACGCCGGCGCTGCGAACCTCCGCAAGGCCGCGCACCACGCCCGAGCCGTGCTCGGTGCGCCCGACGCCGTCGTGCTCCGGGGAGGACAGGTGTCCCTGTTCCCGGATGCGGAGGTCCGGACCGATCTCGACCGGTTCCACGATCTCGCGCGCCAGGAACTGCTCGCCGGCGATCCCGACCGCTGCTCGAGCGTCGCGGACTCCGTCGAGGGAGAGCTCCTCCCCGGATCGCCGTACGACGAGTGGACCGCTGAACCGCGCCGAGCCGCGGCGGCGACACGCCTCGAGCTCCTCCGCGCGGCCGGCCGGTGGGCCGATGTCATCGCGCTCGAACCAACCGATGAAACGAGCTACCGCGCACTGATGCGCGCGGCGCTCGACGACGGGAGACGGGCCGAAGCGATCCGCTGGTACGGAGCCGCACGAACCGCGCTTGCCACCGAGCTGGGCGTGACCCCCGACGCCGAGACCGACGCCATGCACGCAGCGGCCGTGGCGGGCCTCGGGATCGAGCGAACGGCACTGGTGGGACGAGAACTCGAGCTGGCCAGGGCGACGGTCGCATTGCAGGGGGACACGGCTCGTCGTGCGCGTGCGATCGCGCTCCGCGGACCAGCGGGGATCGGGAAGTCGGCGCTGAGCCGGGCGATCGTCGACGAACTCCGCGGCGACGACATCGTCGTCCGAGAGGTCGCGGCGACAGATCCGCACCGTCCCTACGGCCCGCTCATCGACCTGATCGAAGCGATCGTCCTCACCCAGCCGGAGCTCGTGGACTCGCTCGTCCCCCACGTCCGAGCCGTCCTCGGGGCCCTCACCGGGGAACGCGGCACCATCACCGGGGAGGGCTCCTCACTCCACCTCCCGCTGTCACGCCACCAGGTGATCGGCGCGCTCACGGCGGTGCTCCGTGCGGCAGCTCCCGGTCGGCCGACCGTGCTGGTGATCGACGACCTCCACGATGCCGACGACGCATCCGTCAGTGTGATCACCCAGCTGCTGTCCTCGGTCGACGACGTCACCGTCGTGTTGTCCTACCGTCCCGCGACGGCGCGCCGACCGCTGGCGAAGGGCGTCGACCGGGCCGAACGCGCTGGGCAGCTCCTGGCACTCGATCTCACGACCCTTGCTCCGGCGCAGGCGGAGGCGGTCGTGCAGGGCGCCACCGACACGCACCTCGACGACGAGACCGTCCAACGCATCGTCTCGCTCGGGGCGGGGAATCCCTTCGCCCTGATCGAACTCGCGTCGACGGCCGACGACGGCGCCGTGCTCCCCCGGAGCGCAGCCGAGGCCATCACCAACCGGCTCGTCGGCCTCGACACGCACACGATGGCGATGCTGGAACGTGTCGCGCTCGCAGACACCGAGCTCGACGCGGCGATGGTCGCCGCCCTCGCTGGCGGGGACGAACCCGAGACCTTCGCGCTCCTCGACCGAGCGTTGGACGCAGGCGTCCTGGTGGTGGCCGAGGACCGCTACCGGTTCCGCCACGACCTCGTTCGCGAAGCGCTGGCCTCGCTCGTGCCGCCACATCGTCGGGCGGCGACCCATCGTGACGCCGCTCGGCGACTCAGCGAGATCGGGGCCGCCCCTGCCGCCATCGCTCGCCACTGGCTGCTGGCCGAGCGACCCGACGAGGCAGTCCCGTGGTGCCTGCACGCCGCCGAATCGGCAGCGGCGGTCGGGGCGTTCGTCGACGCCCGGCGACAGCTGGTCCCGCTGTTGCGAGAGGAGCCCCGACATCCCGCTGCGCTCCGGCTCGACGCGGAGTGTCTCGACATGCTCGGTGACCCGGCAGCCCTGACGTCCTACGACGCCGCGATCGACGTCGCCGACGGGGACGATGTCGACGATCTGGTGGTGAGTCGGGCACTTGCGCAGATCAAGCAGGGCGACCCAGCCGGTGGTCTCCACGCGATGCGAGGGGCGCAGCCTCGGTCCGCGATGGGCCGCATCAACGAGGCGCTGGCCTACGCAGGCGCAGCAGCGATGGGGGCGACCGACCCGGCACTCGGGACGGAGAAGGCAGCCGAGTGCCGTCGCATCGCACTCGAGTCGGGTGATCGCGGAGCCATCGTCATCGCCGCGTGGGCCCACGCGGCAGCCGCGCACGCGCGGGGCGACCTGCACGATTCCGTACTGGCCGATCTGCGCGAGACGAAGGACCTCCCTGAGCTCGCGGTGCGCGTGTTCGACGGCCATCTGTGTATGACCCAACGATTCCTGTACGGCTCCCGTCCGTACGCCGAGGTGATCTCCTTCGCCGAGGAACTGACCGCAGAGGCCGAGCGGTTGGACGCCGCTCGCGGTCGGGCGTTCGGCGCGACGCTGCGAGGCGAGGCCCTGTACCTGTCCGGACGACTCGACGAGGCCGAACACGACCTGTCGTCGGCCGTCGCACTCCATCGCGAAACGGGTGGGACGACCGGCGAGGCCCACGCCGTCCAGCGACTCGCCGAGCTCGCGAACCAGGCGGGCGATGTACACCGGGCGCGGGCACTCATCGGCGAGGCGCTGACGCTCGCCCGGTCCTCCGACATCGGGTTCCACCTCCTCGACCGCATCTACGGATCCCGTATCGCGTTGGCAGGAGGACCGGATGCCGCGCTGGCCGCGGTGGAAGAGGCCGAAGACGCCATCCGTGGTCCGCTGGAGACCTGTCCGGGTTGTCGAGTTCACCTCGCCGTCCCTGCGGCGATCGCATCGGCTCGTGCCGGTGACGTCGAGCGTGCCCAGACGTATGCGCAGACGGTGGACTACCTGACGGACGTCGTCATGCGGCTCCCCGCGTGGTACGCCGCCCGCCTCGAGGTCCACGCGAACCTGGCGCTTGCGACCGCGGACATCCCGGCCGCACGCCGACAGTTCGTCAGCGCCGCCGACGGCTTCGCCGGCGCAGGTCAACCGCTCGACGCGGAACGGTGCCACCACCTCGCGACCGCTGTGGAGTGAGCGACCTCCAGATACGGTGGGCGCCGATGAGCATCGACGACCGTACCGAGACCGAGACGATCCCTGGCATCGTGGCGGCGATCCGCCACAGCTTCCAGAGCGGTCGCACCCGTCCGATCGAGTGGCGGGAGCGCCAACTCGACGGCCTCCTGACGGTGCTCGAAGACGGTGGCCCCCAGCTCGTCGCGGCCATGCAGGCTGACTTCGGCAAACCCGAAGTCGAGGCCCACGCCACCGACATCGCGTTCACCGTCACCGAGGTCAAGCACATTCGCAAACACGTCGCCGGGTGGGCCGAACCCCGCAAGGCCAAGTTGCGCCTCAAGGACCGGCCCGGCTCAGCGGTCATCCACCCGGAGCCGCTCGGGGTCTCGCTGGTCATCGCACCCTGGAACTACCCGGTACAGCTCCTGGTGGCGCCGATGGCCGCGAGCCTCGCCGCCGGCAACGCCGTGGTGGCCAAGCCTTCCGAGCTGGCCCCGGAGACCTCCCGGGTCCTGTCGCAGCTGCTGCGAGCCCACCTCGACCCCGAGGCCGTCGCGGTGATCGAGGGTGGTGTCGACGTCTCGACCGCGCTGCTCGACGAGCGCTTCGACCACATCTTCTTCACCGGCTCGACCGCCGTCGGCAAGATCGTCGCCCGGGCCGCGGCAGCGCACCTCACCCCGACCGTTCTCGAGCTCGGCGGCAAGTCGCCGGCGATCGTCACTCCCGACGCCGACATCGATGTCGCTGCCCACCGCATGGCGTGGGGCAAGTTCCTCAATGCCGGCCAGACCTGCATCGCACCCGACTACGTACTGGTCGAACGATCGCGCAAGGACGCGCTCGTCGATGCGCTGGTGGCGGCCATCGGTGAGTTCTACGGCGACGATCCTTCGACGTCGGACGACTTCACGAAGATCGTCAACGAGCGACATGTGCAACGCCTCGAGGGCCTCCTCGATGGCCACGGCGGCACCGTCGTGTGTGGCGGGTCGGTCAATCCCGACACCCGCCGGCTCGCGCCCACGATCATCGTCGACCCCGACCCCGACTCCGCGCTGATGCAGGAGGAGATCTTCGGACCGGTGCTCCCGATCCTGGTGGTCAACAGCGTCGACGAGGCGATCGCCTTCGTCAACGGCCGCGACAAGCCACTCGCGCTGTACGTCTTCTCCAACGACGAGAGCGAGGCCGATGCGATCGTCGCCGGCACGTCGTCAGGCGGTGTGTGCGTCAACCACACCCTGTTCCACATCACCCCGCCCGATCTGCCCTTCGGGGGTGTCGGCGCGTCCGGGCACGGCCGCTATCACGGCCGGTCCGGCTTCGACGAGCTCTCGAACCTCAAGCCGGTGCTCACCAAGCCGACCAAGCCCGAGATCTCGATGATCTACCCGCCGTACACCAACCTGAAGTCGAAGGTCCTCAAGAAGCTGGTCTAGGTGGCGAGTTGGTCGCGCCGGCAACGGGCGCTCGTCACCGGTCTGCTCGTCGCGCTCACGCTCCTCGCGACCGTCACGATCGCACTGTGGCCCGACGGCGACGCGACGGTCGCGGTCGGTGGTGACGTAACCATCACCACCTCGACGACCGCACCGGTGGAGCCGACGACGACGACCGTCGAGCCGACGACCACGACGATGACGACCACGGCAGTGCCGACGACGACCGCGCCGACCACCACCGAGGCGTCCACGACCACCGCACAGCCGACGGCGACGCCTCCCCAACCGACTGCGACGACCATGACGACGAGCCCTCCCCCGCCCTATCGGTCATCGATCGAGAACGTGACGGCCGCGCAACTCGGTTCCTCGTACACCCCGGCCTCGGGCTGTGTACCGCCCGACGCTCTCCGAGCGGTCGATCTCACGCACTGGGGATACGACGGCACGGTCCACCAGGGGCGCCTCATCATCGCCTCGGCCGAGGCGGAGCGAGTGGCTGCCATCTTCGGCGATCTCTACGCCGCTCGATTCCCCATCGAGCGGGTCGAACCGGTGGATCGGTACGGTGCGGACGACGAGGCCTCGATGCGGGCCAACAACACGAGTGGCTACAACTGTCGGACCATCGCCGGGACCACCACGCTCTCGAACCATGCGTTCGGGCGGGCCATCGACGTCAATCCCCTGCACAATCCCTATGTCCGAGGCGAGGCCGTCGATCCCCCCGAGGGCGCGCCCTGGGCCGATCGCTCGAACCGACGACCGGGGATGATCTTCGGCGGCGACGCGGTGGTCGCCGCGTTCGCCGCTCGCGGTTGGGGCTGGGGCGGCTCGTGGACGAGCCCCGACTTCCAGCACTTCGACAAACGCTGATCCTCAGGCGGCGCCGACGGCGGCGGCGGCGGCACCCTTCTCGGACACCACCTTCGACGAGCCACCGGGCGACATGGTGACCCCGTAGAGGACGTCAGCTGCCTCCATCGTGCGCTTCTGGTGACTCACGATCACCAGCTGCGCCTCCTCGCGGAACTCGGCCACGAGATCGAGGAATCGGTGGAGGTTGACGTCGTCGAGGGCGGCCTCGACCTCGTCCATCACGTAGAAGGGCGAGGGACGGCTGCGGAACACGGCGAAGAGGTAGGCCAGTGCGGTCAGTGACCGCTCGCCGCCCGAGAGCAACGACAGCTTCTTGACGTTCTTGCCCGACGGCTTGGCCGACAGCTCGATGCCGGTCTCGAGCAGGTTCTCGGGATCGGTGAGCTTGAGGCTGCCCTCACCGCCGGGGAACAGCGTCGAGAACAGCTGGGTGAAGTTCTGCGAGACATCGGCGAACGCCGCGGCGAAGACGTTGACGATCTCCTCGTCGACCGCCCGGATGACCTTGCTGAGCTCACGTCGGCCGGCCTTGACGTCGTCGAGCTGACCCTGGAGGAATTCGTGGCGTTCCTGGAGCTGTTCGTACTCCTCGAGCGCCAGCGGGTTGATCGGGCCCATGAGTCGGAGCTCGCGTTCGAGTTCGCGGGTCCGTGCCGCAGGCGATGCGCCCTCGGCGAGTTCGGGACACGCCGACGTCAGCGCCTCGTCGGGCGAGATGCCCAGGTCGCGACGCATGGTGTCGACCGCCGTCTCGATCCGGAGGTTGACCTCGTTGAGGTCGATGTCGGCGCGCTGCACCCGCTCGCGGACCTCGCCCAGCTCCTTTTCGGCCGACGAACGCTCCCGGCGGAGCCCGTCGAGTGCGGAGGAGACACTGCGCTGGGCTTCGGACTGGGCCTTGCGTTCCTCCCGTAGGACGACGAGGCGTGCCTCTGCCTGGGCGAGCGCGGCTGCACAGGCGGCCGCCAGACACGCCAGCGCAGTGGCCTTGCCGTCGAGGGCCTCGCGCCGTCCGGCGGCTGCACAGGCGGCCGCTTGGTTGCGTTCGAGCCTGACGTCGACCTCGGCGAGACGACTCCGTAGCGAGGTCTGACGCTCCTCGATCTGTGCGGCGCGAACCTCGAGGTCGCTCCGGAGCGCAACGACGGCGGCGGCCCGCTCGTCGAGGGCATCGCGCCCGTCGGCCATGGCCTGGGCCGCTTCGGTGGCGGCCGCTTCGTCGGCCTCGAGGCCGGGCAGGGCGGCTTCGAGTTCGCCGACGCGGGTCTTCTCGGTCTCGATGCGGACTTCGAGCCCGTCGCGTTCGTCGGACTGGCTCCCGAGCTCAGCTGTTGCCTCGGCCAACTCGCGCTCGTCGCGCTCGATCGCTTCGACGGCGCGCCGTCGGGTCGAGGCTGTCTCGTCGGCGCGCTCCCGTGCCTTCGCGGCCGAGTGTCTGGTGGTGGTCAGCGTGTCGCGAGCGGCGTCGCGGACCTGGGTGGCGGCGGCGACGTCGTCAACGGATGCATCGACCCGGGCCAACGCCTCCTCCAGAGCTGCGCCCGTGGCACCGGTGGCCGTGGGCCCCATGCGCCATGACCCGGGACCGAAACGTGCGCCGTCGTTGGTGACGACCACGGCATCCGGATGCGACAGGGCGACGTCGAGCCCGGCGGGCCAGTTGCCGTCGACGACCACGGCGGCGCCGATGACCGCGTCGAGCAGGTCCTCGACGTCGGGACGGCTGGAGCGGACGTGGTCGCGCACGGGCTCGCCCATCGGCGGCGGTGTGGTCACCGATCGATCGACACCGAGCGCCAGCACTGCGCCGGTCGCGTCGCCGCTGACCAGGGAAGCGAACGCCGAGCGAGCGGACTCCGGACCGTCGACCACCACGGCCGCCAGAGCGTCGGACGCCGCTGCTTCGAAGGCGGCCTCCCAGCCGGCGTCGACCTCGACCAGGTCGAGCAGGGTGCCGATCACCCCGTCGATCTCCGCCAGGCGCTCAGCGCCGGCAGCCGAGCGCGCTGCGTCGAGGGCCTCGGCCAGCGCATCGGCCCGAGCGATCCACGACCGACGGTCGGCCTCGGCATCCGCGAGGTCGGCGGCAGCAGTCTCGAGGGCCGCCTCGGCATCGACGAGTTCGGCGTCGAGACGGACACGATCCGCCTCGAGCTCGGGGAGGGCCGCGTCGGCGTCGGCGATCTCGGCCCGGAGGCGACCGGCGTCGGTCACGAGACGAGCCCGCTTGTCGGTGAGCACTCGATTGCGTCCGTCGAACCGTTCGAGCTCGGCGAGCGCTCGCTCCACCGAGTTGCGGAGTCCGGCCAACTCGCCGCGGACCTCGGCTGCTCCACCCGAGCTGCCGGCGACACCGTCGCCCCAGCGCTCCTCGAACCGGGCGCGCGCGTCGGCGAGTCCTGTCTCGGCCCGTTGGACCTCGTCGGCATCGGGCAGCAGGGTGGTGGCCGCGGCGTTCATCGACTCCAGCGCGCTACGCAGGTTCGCCTGGTCGGACTCGAGCGAGGCGATGAGCTCGGCGTCGACGCTCGACTCGCGCTCCTTGGCCAGGCTCCGCTCCCGTTCCTGGAGCACGGCAGCGATGCCGCGCCCACGCTCGCGAAGCGCCTCGAACCGGGTCAGTTCGTCGCCCAGGTCGGCACCGCCGATGGCGTTGAGTTCGGCCTCGGCAGTGAGGACGGCCGTGTCGAGTTCGGCCAGACGGGATCGGAGTGACTGGTCCCGGTCGGCGTGCCTCGCCCGATCGCTGGTCGTGTTCTCGAGTCGGGAACGGAGTTGGCCCAGCTCGCGACCGGCGAGGAACGTACGCAAGGCGCCCAGTTCCTCGACGAGGGAACCGTGACGGCGGGCGGCATCGGCCTGACGTTCGAGCGGGCGCAGTCCTCGACGGACTTCGCGCAGCAGATCCTGGACCCGGGTGAGGTTCGCTTCGGTCGCGCTGAGGCGACGCTCGGCCTTCTCTTTGCGCTTGCGGTACTTGAGGACGCCGGCGGCTTCCTCGATGATCGCCCGGCGATCGGTCGCCTTGGCGTTGAGCACCGCGTCGATCTGACCCTGACTGATGATCACGTGCTGCGTGCGCCCCACTCCCGAGTCCGACAGCAGGTCGGTGATGTCGAGCAGACGGCAGGGAACCCCGTTGATCGAGTACTCGGAGTCACCCGTACGGAACAGCGTGCGGTTGATGGTGACCTCGGAGAACTCGATCGGGAGCAATCCACTGGAGTTGTCGATGGTCAGGCTGACTTCGGCCCGGCCGAGCGCCGCCTTCTTGTCGGTGCCCGCGAAGATGACGTCGTCCATCTTCTGTGAACGGATGGCCGACGGGGCCTGGGCGCCGAGGACCCAGGCGATGGCATCGACGACGTTCGACTTGCCCGAGCCGTTGGGTCCGACCACGACGGTGACCCCGGGTTCGAGCCCGAGATCAGCCGTGTCGGCGAACGACTTGAAGCCCTTGATGGTCAGGTTCTTGAGAAACACCGACCATGACGGTAGTGGTCGCCTCTGTGCCGTCCGCGCATCCCGGGTGGTTGATGCGAACGAGACCTCAGGCGTCGCCGTGGATCGCCTCGACGACGCGTTCCACGAGTGGATGGTCGGGCGAGAACGAAGGTCCGACCGTCGAGTCGTACAGGGCGCGGGCGGCGTCACGATCGCCACTGCCGGCCAGCACCAGGACCCGGATCGCGTCGGCCGACGGATCGTCGACACCGTCGATCGCGTCGAGGGCGGCATGGGGGTCGCCGGCGTCGACCAGCGCCAGCGCATGGACGATGCGGCGGCGGGCCACGTGCGGACGGACGGCCCGAGCGAAGCCCGCCCACGGCTCCGCCAGGTGACGGAATGACGGGTCGTCCGAGAGCGATGCCGCCCATGCGGCGTCGGCGGCGAAGCCTGCCCGCCCGGCGACGGTGACCCGGTCGTCGTCGATCAGCTGGGCGTACGCATCGACGACGTCGCCGAAGCGTCGCTGCTCGAACGCGACCACGCCGCTCACCGCGAGCAGGGCCCGTGTCGGTCCGATCGTCGCGAAGCCCTCGTCCACGAGGGCCGTGGCTCGGTCGAGGTGACCGCTCGCGCGAGCGCGCTCGGCCTCGACGCAGAACCACGCGCTCTGCTCCTCGGTGATCGCGTCGGCGTCGCCACGCGCCAGGTCGAGCAGGGTTCGTCCGTCCGACGACGGCTGTCCGAGACGTCGCCGACGTCCGGGCCACACATTGGCCACGATGGCAGCGAAGTTGAACAACTGGAGTGCAGGCAACGCGAGCACCAGGCCCACGACGAGCAGCCCGAGGTTGGCCACGACCCCTGCGCCGGCGACCGCGGCGGAGCGCCATCGGAACCCGACCATGCTCCGGGCGCCGGTCTGTACGTGCCCACCGATCGGCACGAGACCGAAGCGCACGTCGGTGCTCCCGATGCGGTCGCTCCAGGACGGGCCGGCACCGATCTGGATCTCGAACACGTCGTGGCCCACCAGGCGGGCGACACCGAGATGGGCCACCTCGTGGACCGCCACCGAGACGGCGAGCACCACGAGGACGACCAGGAGGTCAGCCACGCTGCCGGGCAACGCGCCCGGTCACGTCTGGCACTGCTCGCAGAAGTACGTCGGCTTCCCGCCGAACTTCGCCTTGGAGATGGTGTCGCGGCATCGCCGGCACGGTTCGCCGTCCCGGGCGAAGACCTGGTGGTACTCGAGGTACCCGCCGTCGGCGCCGTGGAGGTCGTGCCAGCCCTTGTCGTCGAGCGTGGTGCCGGTGTGCTTGATCGCATCGTGCAGGATCTCGATGACGCTGCGGTAGAGGCGACGGACCTCCTGGACCGAGAGGGTGTCGGTCACTCGGTCGTACCGCAGGCCGGAGTCGTACAAGATCTCGTCGGCGTACACGGGTCCGATGCCGGCGAGGAGGTCCTCATCGTTGAGGAACGACTTGAGCTTCATCGATCGGCTGAGCACGAGCTTGGCGAAATCCGCCCATGGCACGGGGGTGTCGACCACGTCGTAGCCGAGCAACTCGATCTCGTCGACGCCCTCGGCCACCTCCTCAGGAGT
>JBBKVY010000095.1:0-72516 GCA_037968675.1 Acidimicrobiales bacterium
CGACACCATCGAGGTGTTCGACTCGACCGACGGTTCCGTCATCGGCTCGATCCCGTCCGGCACTGCCGACGACCTCGACAAGGCGGCCAAGGCCGCTCGCGCCGCCTTCGACGGCTGGGCCGCGAAGTCGCCCGAGGAGCGCGGCAAGGTCTGCGCCCAGATCGGCGAGGGCCTCGCCGCTCGCATGGACGAGATCGCCACCGTGGTCACCCGCGAGGCCGGCATGCCCAAGTGGCTGAGCCAGATCGTCCAGGCCGGGCTGCCCATCAACTCCTTCACCGAGGCCGGCAAGCTCGCCGAGAGCTACGAGTACGAGTCAGAGCTCGGGAACAGCCTGATCGTCAAGGAGCCGGTCGGCGTCGTCGGCTGCATCACGCCGTGGAACTACCCGCTCCACCAGATCGCGGCCAAGGTCGCGTTCGCGATGGCGGCTGGCTGCACCGTGGTGCTCAAGCCGAGTGAGGTCGCACCGCTCGACGCGTTCATCCTCGCCGAGGTCATCGACGAGATCGGCGTTCCCGCCGGTGTCTTCAACCTGGTGCCCGGCGTCGGCCAGATCGTCGGCGAGGCGATCTCGAACCATCCCGACATCGACATGGTGAGCTTCACCGGCTCGACCGCTGCCGGAAAGAAGGTGGCTGCCGCAGCTGCCGGCACCGTCAAGCGCGTCGCCCTCGAGATGGGTGGCAAGTCGGCCAACATCCTGCTCGACGACCTCGACGATGAGGGCTTCCAGGCTGCGGTCGTCGACGGCATCCAGAAGTGCTACATCAACTCGGGCCAGACCTGCATCGCGCTCACACGCATGCTCGTCCCTCGCGACAAGATGGCCAAGGCAGAGGAGATCGCCGCCGGCACGGTCGAGGCGATGTACCAGCCGACCGACCCCTTCGCCGAAGGCGCCATGCTCGGCCCGCTGGCGAGCCGCGCCCAGGTCGACCGTGTCACCGAGTACGTCCGCAAGGGCATCGACGAGGGCGCAAAGCTCGTCACCGGTGGTCCCGAGAAGCCCGAAGGCGTCAACGCCGACGGCTACTACGTCCGCCCGACCGTGTTCTCCGAGGTCACGAACGACATGACGATCGCGCAGGAGGAGATCTTCGGCCCGGTGCTGTCGATCCTGCCGTACGACTCCGAGGACGAGGCGATCCAGATCGCCAACGATTCCCCGTATGGCCTCTCCGGCGGCGTGCAGGGTGGCGACAAGGACCACGCGATCGCCGTCGCACGACAGATTCGTACCGGCCAGATCGAGGTCAACCAGGGAGCGTTCAACGCGAACGCGCCGTTCGGTGGCTACAAGCAGTCGGGCTACGGCCGCGAATACGGCGAGTACGGCTTCGAGGAGTTCCTCGAGATCAAGTCCATGCAGCTCTGATCCGAGACACGCACGAGGTGGAGGAGGCGGGGGACCGGCGGGGCCCCCGCCTCCGCCGCGCCCAGCGCCCGACGCGGATACATTTCGGCGGCGGGTGTCGATCCGGGGGGATCTGGTTCGTCGTTCCTGTGACGGCCCGATCAGCGGCTGTCTTCATCGACAAGGGAGAACATCATGCCCACCTACGCCGCGCTCATCTATGACTCCGCCGACAAGGAGTGGGAAGAGCCCGACACCGAGGCGTGGGCGGCGATCATGGCCGACTACACGGCCTTCGGCGAGAAGGCCGGCGCCGCCGGGGTCCTGCTCGGCGGCGAGGCGCTCCAGCCCACCGCGACCGCGACGACCATCACGGTCACCGGAGGCAAGGGTGGTGACATGGTCGCCACCGACGGCCCCTTCGCCGAGACCAAGGAGGTGCTCGGCGGCTTCTACCTGCTGAAGTGCGAGGATCTCGACGAGGCGCTCGGGTGGGCGCAGCAGATCCCTGGCGCATGGCAGGGCCGGGTCGAGGTCCGACCGTGCATCGACTTCTCCGCGGAGGGCTGAATCTGGATCGCACGTCCGCCGAGCTCGCCGAGGTCGTGCGGGTGGAGGGAAGGACGGTGCTCGCCACCCTCACCCGGCGCCTCGGCGACCTCGACCTGGCGGAAGACGCCGTCCAGGACGCCATGGTCAAGGCCATCGAGCGATGGCCGGTGTCGGGGGTCCCCGCCAAGCCCGGCGCGTGGCTGACCACGACCGCGCAGAACGCCGCGCTCGACCGGCTGCGCCGCGAAACCAAGCGTGGGCCGAAGGAGGAAGCCGCCATGGGCGTGCTCAGCGGTGGTGACATCGACCTCCCCACCCCGTCCGCCGTCGGTGACGACCTGCTCCGCCTGGTGTTCACCTGCTGTCATCCTGCGATCAACCCGGAGGCCAGGGTCGCGCTGTCGTTGCGAACGCTCTGCGGCCTCACGACCGCAGAGGTCGCAGCAGCGTTCCTCGTCGCCGAGCCGACGATGGCGCAGCGAATCGTGCGGGCCAAGAAGAAGATCGCCGCTGCCAACATCCCGTACCGGGTGCCGGCCGACCACGAGTTGCCCGATCGCCTCCCCGCCGTCCTGGCTGTCGTGTACGTCGTCTTCACCGAGGCACATCACTCCGTCTCCGCCGATGTCCCCGTTCGTGTCGACCTCGCCGACGAGGCGATACGCCTCGGGCGGATGCTGGTCGAACTGATGCCCGACGTTCCCGAGTGCCGCGGCCTGCTCGCGCTCATGCTCGCGACCCACGCCCGACGCGACGCTCGCCTGGACGGTGACGGCGACATCATCCTGCTGGTCGACCAGGACCGCTCGCGGTGGGACCACGACGCCATCGCCGAGGCGGCGCGCCTCGTCGACGAGACTCTGCGCCATCGTGCCGTCGGGACGTACCAGGTCCAGGCCGCCATCGCCTGTCTGCACGGCTTGGCTGCGGCCGACGAGGTCACGGACTGGCCCCAGATCGCCGAGCTCTACGGCATCCTCGAACAGATCCAACCCACGCCCGTCGTGCGGGTCAACCGGGCGGCGGCGGTGGCAGAAGCGGTCGGGCCGGCGGCTGGACTGGCCGTTCTCGACACCGTCGACGGGGTCGGTGGATGGCACCTCTTCCACTCGGCGAGAGCCGAACTCCTCCGCCGGCTCGGGCGCCCGGAAGAGGCCGCCGAGGCGTACCGGCGTGCCCTCGAATGCGGGCCGAACGAGGCTGATCGGCGGTTCCTCGCCGCCCGCTTGGACGACCTAGGGTCGGCCTCATGACTGCTGCTCCCGTAAAGGTCGCCGTGACCGGTGCTGCCGGCCAGATCGGCTACTCACTCCTCTTCCGCATCGCAAGCGGTGCGCTGCTCGGCCCCGACCAACCGGTGCACCTCAACCTGCTCGAGATCACTCCGGTCATGGGCGCGCTCGACGGCGTGTGCATGGAGCTCGACGACTGTGCCTTCCCCCTGCTCAGCGGGTACTCGACGTCCGACGATGCCGACGTCGCCTTCGATGGCGCGCAGATCGCGTTGCTCGTCGGTTCGATGCCTCGCAAGGCCGGCATGGAGCGCGCCGACCTCCTCCAGGCCAACGGCGGGATCTTCACGGTCCAGGGCAAGGCGCTGAACGACCACGCCGCGGACGACGTGAAGGTGCTGGTTGTCGGCAATCCGGCGAACACCAACGCCCTCATAGCGATGCACTCGGCGCCCGACATCCCTGACCAGCGATTCACCGCCATGACACGCCTCGATCACAACCGGGCGATCGCCCAACTCGCGCGAAAGGCGGGGGCGTCGGTCAACGACGTCACCAAGATGACGATCTGGGGCAACCACTCGGCCACCCAGTACCCGGACGTGTTCCACGCGCAGGTCGGCCACCAGGTGGGCTTCGACGCCGCCGGCGGCGACCAGAACTGGCTGGAGAACGACTTCATCCCCACGGTGCAGAAGCGCGGCGCGGCGATCATCGACGCCCGCGGGTCCTCGTCGGCTGCGTCGGCGGCCAACGCGGCGATCGACCACGTGCACGACTGGTTCGCGGGCACCCCCGAGGGCGACTGGGTGTCGATGGGCATCCCGTCCGACGGCTCGTACGGCGTCCCCGAGGGCATCATCTCGAGTTTCCCGTGCACGACCTCGGGGGGCGACTACTCGGTGGTCCAGGGACTCGAGATCGATGCGTTCTCCCGCTCCCGGATCGATGCCTCGACCCAGGAACTCGTGGACGAGATGGAGACGGTCACCGGCCTCGGGCTCATCTGAGTCACTTCAAGAATTTTGACGTCGTGTTGTCGGCGAGAACCTTTCCGTCGGTCTGACAGGTCGCGCAGTAGTGGACCGTGTAGCGGCTGTAGGCGACCTCCCGCACGCTGGTGCCGCACACCGGGCAGGGCTCGCCCGTCTGGTGGTGCACCGCACCCGGCCGGTCCTTGGAGGACGACATCTCGGCTCGCCCGCGTTCGAATGCCAGCCCCTCGGCCGTGCATGCGGCGATCGCCGCCACCAAGCGCTCGATCGCGTCGTCGCCGAGTTTCGCGGTCATGGCGAAGGGTGACAATCGGGCGCGATGACACACCTCGTTCGCGAGTCGCCGCCCGAGTCCGGCAATCCGTCGTTGGTCGCGTAGGAAGCCGTGTACCCGGGTGTTCTCGGCAGTGGCCAGCCCCCCCATGGTCGCGGCGTCGACCTCGACCGCCTCGGGGCCGAGGTGGGCGAGTGGCTCGTGACGATCGGGATCGCCCGGGACCACCCAGACGCCTGCCTTGCGTTCGCTCCCGGCTTCGGTGAGCAGCAGCGCACGCCCGTCGTCGAAGCGCCACCGCGCCTGACCGCTCCGGGGCTTCGCCGACTGCTTCTCGTCTGGCTTCAGCCGACCTCCCTGCATCAGGTGGACGATGTGGGTGGCCGACGGGAACCGCAACAGCAACGCCTTCCCCCGACGTCCGACACCGTCCATCGTCTCGCCGTGGGTGACGCTCGGGTCGGGATCGAAGGTCTTGAGTGCGGTGAACGCCAGTGGGGTGAATCGCTCGAGCGTCGAACCTGCGAAGGCGGCGTCGAGTCGCTCGGCATGAGCCTGGACCTCGGGCATCTCGGGCACGGTGCGACGATACGGCGCCACGCCGATGGTCGCACCGGCCACCATGGAGCCATGGTCGAGCGAGGGGTCTGGTACGTCGCCTACGGTTCGAACCTGTCGTCGATGCGGCTCCAGCGCTATCTCGACCGTTGTGACGACCCGTCCCGCCCGATGGCGGCTCGCCCGGGAACGCTGCCGCATCGACTGTTCTTCGCCCACGAGTCGAAGACGTGGACGGGTGGCACTGCGTTCGTGGACCCGATGACCGATCCCCTCGCTGGCACCCTGACAGTCGCATGGCTCGTCACCGCCGACCAGTTCCTGCACGTATTGGCTCGCGAGAACGCACAGCCGTCTGTCGACGCGACCCTGCCCGATCTCCCTGCGGTCGGCCGGTCGATCCCGGTGGTCGAGGGCCGATATGGGCTCGTGCTCGGGGTCGAGTCGCCCGATGACCGACCGGCGTTCACGTTCACCACGGGCGAATCGCCGCGCCCTGTTCCTCGACCTCCGGCGTCGGCGTACGTGGAGACGATCGTCGCCGGTCTGATGGACCACCACGGGCACAGCGACCGGTCGGCGCGCGCGTACCTCGCGGTTCGCGGCGGTTCAGCCGAAGTCGGTGTCGTCTCGGATGCCGGCGAAGAGGTCGCCCAGTGTCTCGAGGGCAGCACGGCTGTCGAGCAGCGCCCGGACGTCACCGCCGAGGCGGAGCTCCCCACCGATGAAGGCGTCGAGAGCGGGACGTGAGCCCGACGCGATCGCTGCTGCGGTGGCTCGATCGCTCGTGAGGCGAACGTCGGGCTCGCCGCCGGGGTCGCGCTGGACCGACACCGCGCCGCGGTCGATCGACAGTCGCCACGTCGGGCCGTCGATCACGACCTGGTCGATCGAGAGCTGCACGGTCGCGAGCGGGTCTTCGTCGGGCTGTGGCCGTGCTCGGGCGACGGCATCGAGCGCGGCCAGCCATTCGTCGGACAGGAACTCCACAGCGAGCATGGTGGCACGAAGGTCGGACGCGGCCGAGATCGGCGCGGCTGGACTCGTCGGCGGTCGGCGGTCCAGCCTGTGGCCGATGGCCGCCACGACCCAGGACGCGCGCGCTCCGCGGGGTCGCCGTGTGGGGGCGCGCGTGGTGGACATCGCCGTCGCCGGATGGGTGCTGGCGATCGCCGCGATCGAGATCGACGGTCGGCTGCTCGGCGGCGATGTGTTCGCCCAGCAGCCACTCGCCGCCGTGACACCCGACGGCGCCCGGCTCACGGTGATCGCGACGCTCGTGGTCGCGGTCGTCGAGATCGTCCCGACCGCATTCTGGGGCCGCACTCCGGGAAAGCTCGTGCTCGGCCTTCGCTGCGTGAACGTCGACACCGGAGCGCCTCCCGGACTCATCCGCTCCGTGTTGCGAGGGCTGCTCCTGCACGCCTGGGTCGCGATACCCGTCGCGGGTTGGCTCCTCCCGATCGCGATCACCGTGACGACGGTGTTCTCACCATCCGGTCGTGGCGTGCACGACCGGATGGCCGGCACCGTCGTCGTCGACGTTGCCCCGATGGTCGACGGCGCCTGATGCGCCCGGCCGACGAGCGACGCCACGAGCCGGGAGTGGAGGCGCGATGGGCCGAGTCGTGGACGTTCGACTTCACCTCGTCGGACGGAGCGCTGGCTGGTTGGTCGCGGCTCACACTCGTGCCACAGTCCCAGATCGCCTGGTACCACGGCTTCCTCACCGGCCCCGACCGCCAGCTGGTCGCGGTGCTGGACAGCGGGGTGCCGTTGCCGCCCGACGACCTCGAGATCCGCAGCACGGGTCTGTGGGCGACCCACATCTGCGAGACGCCGTTCGATCACTGGACGATCGGCCTCGAGGCGTTCGGTGTCGGTGTCGACGACGTGGCTGAGATCTACGGCAGGCAGTACGGCGACCGGGTTCCGCTGGGCTTCGACCTCGAATGGGAGAGCGTCGGACAGGAGATCGAGCCGGTGGGCGACGGTTACCGGCAGGCCTGCGGCGTGTCGGGGGAGATCCTCGTGGGTCCCGACGCGATCGACTTCGTCGGTTCGGGCTGGCGCGACCACGAGTGGGGGGTACTCCAGAACTGGGACCAGCGATGGTTCGACGTACGAGGTCGCCTCGACGACGGCACGTGGTTCAGCACGCGGGTCGACGACGGCGACCTGTCGAGCGCCGCCGGTTCGATCGACGGTGTCCGGGTCGAGGTCCGCGAAGTGAGCCAGGCGATGCAGGGCCCGGGCATGCCCTCCGGCGCCCGAGTGCGACTCGGCGATCTCGAGGTCGGACTCGACCCGTGTGCGATCACCCCGCTGGAACTGGTGGACATCGAAGGGCGGCGCACTCGGGCGCCGCGAGCGCTCTGCCTCGTGCGCGTGAGCGACGGGCGGACCGGAAACGCGTGGGTGGAATGGAACGACCCGCAGATCTGACTGATCAGGCCGCGACGGGCGCCGCTTCGGCGTCGCGGACGCCGGCGACGCGAGCGACGACGATGATGGCCACCGCCGCGACGACCGCCAGTGCAACCGGCCAGAACACGTCGCCGGAGGGAAGCGCCATCTCGGAGCCGTTGGTGCTCTCCTCGCTCCCGGTGCCGTTCGGCCAGGGCCACAGCACTCGGAGCGAGCCGGCCATGAGGCCGATCAGCCCGGCGAGCATGAGCTGCTCCCACCGATCGAGCGCCCACGACAGCAGGGACGAGAACCCGGCGAGTCCGACGATCGCGCCGAGGCCGAAGACCCCGATGAACAGCAGGTCGCGGTCGTGCACGGCGTCGAGGACCGCGTGGTAGAGCCCGAGCATCAGCAACAGGAACGACCCGGAGATGCCCGGGAGGATCATGGCGCAGATGGCGATCATGCCGCCGACGAACACGAACGCGAGGTTGGGGTTCGAGACCTGCCCAGACCCGAGCCCGAGGCCGACGAACGCCACCGCGGCGACCCCGGCTGCCACACCGAGATGTTTGGCGTCCCAACGCTTCACCATCGGGACGGTGGTCACGAGCGAACCGACGACGAGACCGAAGAACACGCCGGCGGTGCGGATCGGCTCGGTCTCGAGGAAGTGGCTGATCACCCCGGCGAGGCTGAGGAGCGCCAGACCGATTCCGGCCAGGAGCGGCAGCAGGAACCACCAGTCGACCTTCTTGAGTTCGGCGACGAACGCCGCCGGTCGGAGACGGACGAGCTGACCCAGCGCTCGGGCGCCCTGGCGGATCTGTTCGACGAGCGTGGCGTAGATGCCGAAGACGAGCGCGACGGTCCCGCCGGAGACGCCGGGAACGACGTCGGCTGCGCCCATGCAGAATCCGCGGATGATCTGGAGTGGGGCGAGACGGCTCGGGGGCTTGACGGGTGCGGTCACGGCACGACGGTACTGGCGACCGCGTTCGCCGCCCCAACATGGGGACACGGGTGTTGACCGAGGGGTCAGGATCGAGCAGTGTCGGCGCCTGTGACCTCCGCCGAAGCGACCGCCCCCACACCACCCACATTCGAACAGGCGACCGCCGCCGTGACCGCCCCCGGTCAACGATTCGAGACCACGACGATCGATGTGGCCGGTCGTCCGACCACCGCGTTCGCCAACGCGCCGGGCACGCTCCGTCAGTGGTGGGCGACGGCGCGACAGCGACCGGACGAGACGTACCTGATCTACGAGGACGAGCGGTGGACGTTCGGCGAGGTGATGGCCTGCGTCGACGGCCTCGCCCACGCGTTGCGCCACGATCTCGGGGTCTCGAAGGGTGACCGCGTGGCCATCGGGATGCGCAACTACCCGGAGTGGATCTGCGGCATCGCGGCCATCACCAGCATCGGCGCCATCTCGGTCTCGCTGAATTCGTGGTGGACCGAGGACGAGACGGACTTCGCGCTCCGCGACTCGGGATCGACGGTGCTGCTGGCCGACATCGAACGGGTCGGTCGTGCTGCCGCGACCATGGCCGACACCGGTATGTCGGCGCTCGTGGTGCGGGCCGGCGATGTCGAACTGCCCGCCGGTGCTCGCCACTTCGACGACGTCGTCGACCGGACGAAGCCCATGCCCGACGTCGATGTCGATCCCGGCGACGATGCCACGATCCTCTACACCTCGGGCACGACCGGGCGACCCAAGGGCGCCGTCTCGACCCATCGGTCGATCGTCCAGGCGTTGTTCGGTTTCGCGTGCCGCGGCGTGATCGAGAGCCTGCGGAAGCCGTCCCCGGACGACGGGGCGGCGGACGGACCGCTCTGTTTCATCCTCGTCGTCCCGCTGTTCCACGTGACTGGCTGCATCCCGGTGATGATGAGCACGTTCGCCGGCGGCGTGAAGCTCGTGATCATGTACAAGTGGGATCCCGAGCGCGCACTCGAGCTGATCGAGCGTGAGCGGGTCACCAACCTCGTCGGTGTCCCGACGATGTCGTGGGATCTCCTCGAGTCCCCGGATTTCGACCGCCGCGACACGTCGTCGCTGCGCAGCGTCGGCGGTGGGGGCGCACCCGCTCCGCCCGAGCTGGTCAAGCGGGTCGAGTCGTCCTTCGCCAAGGGTCGGCCGTCGATCGGCTACGGGATGACCGAGACCAACGCGTACGGCCCGCAGAACTCTGGTGACGACTACGTCAGCCATCCTCGTTCAACGGGACGTGGGACCCCGATCCTCGAGCTGAAGGTGATCGACTCCGCCGGGGAGACCCTCCCGCCCGGGCAGCTCGGAGAGATCTGCTTCAAGGGTCCCCACCTGATCCGTGGCTACTGGAATCGTCCCGACGCCACAGCCGAGACGATCGTCGACGGCTGGCTGCGATCCGGAGACCTCGGCCGGATCGACGACGAGGGCTTCGTCTACGTCGAGGACCGAGCCAAGGACATGATCCTGCGCGGTGGCGAGAACGTCTACTGCGCAGAGGTCGAAGCGGTGATCTACGAGCACCCTGCCGTGTACGAGGCCGCCGTCTTCGGCGTTCCGCACGACCGCTTGGGCGAGGAGGTCGCCGCGGCGATCCACCTACGCGCATGGGCCGATCTGGATGCTGACGGGCTCCGTGCGTTCCTCGCCGAGCGTCTTGCTGGCTTCAAGCTCCCGACGCTGGTCACCTTCCATGCGACCCAGCTCCCGCGGAACGCGAGCGGGAAGATCCTCAAGCGCGATCTTCGAGATGACGTGGTCGATGGCGGGTCGCCCGCCGCAGATCACGCTCAACGTCCGTAGCGGCGTAGTTCCCCGCCGCGTGCCAGCTCAGCGCGCCGAGTGGCGGGATGCACCGTGGTCATGTTGCGATCCCAGCCGGCCTCGATCCGCCACACGTCTCGGATCACGTAGTCGGCGCACCCGTAGGTCTGTGGCATGCACGGCGTCTCTGCGTGGCAGTGGATCAGTCGGATGCGACGCCCCGTGGTCGGGAGGTCCATCTCGTCGATGTCGGTGATGTCCGGGTCGGACTGCCACTCCGAGCGGATCTGCCCCCCTCGACGGCGTCGTCGAGGGGTCTGGGTCCCGCGAGGTGCGCTGGTCATGACGTCCTGCGCAGGACAGCTCTCCCGGCCGCTCCAGGGTCGAGGACGTGACCTGATGGTCGCACGTCAGCGGCCATCGGGGGTCCGTTACGCGGAACGCCGCCGCAGCCAGGCGGTGGATGCGGCGGCGAACCGGGACGTCAGGAGTGAGGATCAGCCGTGGTGACCCTGTTCCTCGAGCTGGCCGCGGACGGCGCCACTCAGGTACTCGGTGTTGTGGACGTTGAAGTAGTAGGCGTCCGGGTTGGCGAGGATGTCCTGGACGATGCCGGGGCCGGCGTCGGCGGTGAACTTGCCGTCCTCGTCCTCGGAGAGGCAGTCGGCTGCTTGGCCGTCGGTCGGAAAGGCCAGGTTGGCCACGACGGGACCGTTCGCACCTTCGGCGCCCCGGTGGATGTGGGCAGCGCGGCCGTCGCCCGGGTTCTGGCCGAGTTCGGCGATCTTGTCGACGATCAGGATGTAGCAGAGGGTGTCGAGGTTGTCGTCGACGACGACGCCGCCGACCCTGTCGGGATCGATGCCGAAGACGTAGCCCTCGCCGCGACCGCTCGGATCGCCGGCGATCTTGTTCGACTTGGCGTTGCTCGAGACCTCGTTGCGCCCCGAGAGATCGGACTCGAGCAGCGGATTGAGGTGGCCGGCAGAGGCGAGGGAGGTTCCCCCGACGACGAGTCCGGCGGCGAGGCCGATGGCGGCGAGACGTGAGGTGCGGCGTTTCATGACGATGGTTTCCCCTGAGGTTCGATGAGTGGTGAGGAGTCGCGACCGCCAGATCCACGCTCCACCGACTTCTCCGGATCCAGCGCACGGTCTGGATTTTGAACGTCAGGAGATGTTCAGGGGCCTCGGCGCGAGGGCGGCGTCGAAGGCCGCGATGATGTGGTCGGACCACACGGCGTAGCCGGCGCCGGACGGGTGGAACCGGTCGGCCGACAAGAAGTTCCGGAGATCGCGACGTCGGATCCAGTCGGGACGCTGCCGGACGGACGCGTAGAACACATCGACCCGGTCGTCGGCGATCCGGCGGAGGGCGAGGTCGAGCCACAGTGCTCGTAGAGACGCGATCGTCCGGAGCGGTCGGGGCAGCCGGATGGCGTCACTCAGCTGCGGGATCGACACGAGGACGACCGGTGCGCCCTCGCCCGCCTGCACGATGCGTTCCACGTTGGCCCGGAAGCGGTGACGCGGTGTCAGAGCCGAGATGTCGTTCGCACCGACGGTCACCCCGATGGCGTCGACTCGTTGGCCGATCTGTCCCAGGCCGTGTCGCAACTGCTGCAGGGCCGGGATCTGCGTCTCGATGACGTCGTCACTCGTCGCTCCGGGTTCGGCGAAGACGTGGAGTCGGGTGTCCTGGTTCCGTCCCGTCGCCACCAGACGGGGAAGCGAGAGATCCGGCGAGATGGCGCCCATCCCGGCCGCCAGGCTGTCGCCCAGCCAGACGATGCGGCAGAGCACGTCGTTCTCGCCGTCGACCATGCCGTCGAGCGGCGTCGTGACGTAGGGCTCGTTCGAGACCGCGAGCCGAGCCTGGAGGTAGGCGATCGCGCTGACGGCGCTGACCGTAGCGGCGCCGACTGCACTGACGATGACGCCGTTGCGGACGACCCGCGATGGCGGTGGAGGCTCCTGTCGCCACCACATCGCGAGTGTCAGCGCTGGCCGAGCAGCTTGCGGTTCTTGAGCTGCGCCTTGACGTAGTCGCGGTTCATGAAGGCGATGTAGTCGAGGGGGATCTCCTTGGGGCAGGCCTCCGTGCACTCACCGTGATTGGTGCACGAGCCGAAGTACTGCTCCATCGTCCCGACCATGCCCAGCACTCGCTGGTTCTTCTCGGCCTGGCCCTGGGGCAACAAGTTGAGATGCTCGATCTTGGCTGCGGTGAAGAGCTGTGCCGCCGAGTTGGGGCACGCTGCCACGCAGGCGCCGCAGCCGATGCAGGCTGCTGCGTCGAACGCTGCGTCGGCAGCGTCCTTCGGCACCGGGATGAGGTTGGCGTCGGGGCCGGCGCCGGTGGGGGCGGTGATGTAGCCGCCGCTCTCGACGATGCGGTCGAACGGTGAGCGGTCGACGACGAGGTCCTTGAGCACCGGGAACGCGGCGGCGCGCCACGGCTCGATGTTGATCGTGTCGCCGTCGGAGAACTTGCGCATGTGGAGCTGGCACGTGGCCGTGCCCTTCTGCGGGCCGTGCGCCTGACCGTTGATCATCACGCCACACGAACCACAGATGCCCTCGCGGCAGTCGTGTTCGAACTCGACCGGTTCGGAACCCTCGGCGATCAGCTTCTCGTTGAGGACGTCCAGCATCTCGAGGAACGACATCTCCGGTGACACGTCGTCGAGCTCGTAGGTCTGCATCGCGCCCGTGGCGTCGCGGTCGCTCTGACGCCAGATGTTGAGCTTGAGCTTCATGGTGTTCTCCGGCCTCTACTTGTAGCTGCGCTGGGTGAGCGCCACGTTGTCGAACACCAGCGGTTCCTCGTGCAGCTGGGGGTTCGACGGGTCGCCCGTCCACTCCCATGCGGCCGAGTGGCTGAACTCGTCGTCCCGTCGGAGGGCCTCGCCCTCCTCGGTCTGGCTCTCCTCACGGAAGTGGCCCCCGCACGACTCGTTGCGTTCGAGCGCGTCGCGACACATGAGTTCACCGAGTTCGAGGAAGTCGGCGATCCGGCCGGCCTTCTCGAGGCTCTGGTTGAGGCTGTCTCCCGAGCCCAGGACGCGGAGGTCCTTGGAGAACTCGTCGCGCAGGGCGGGGATCTCCGACAGCGCCTTGGTGAGACCGGCCTCGTTGCGGGCCATACCGCAGTGCTCCCACATGATCTTGCCCAGCTCCTTGTGGAAGTGGTCGGGTGACTTGGTGCCACCGATCGAGAGGAACTGATTGATCCGGTTCAACACGTCGGCTTCGGTCGCGGTGAAGGCGTGATCGTCGGTGGGAACCGCGGGCTGGCCGAGGATGCCGGCCAGGTAGTTGGCCATCGTGTAGCTGATGACGAAGTAGCCGTCGGCGAGGCCCTGCATGAGTGCCGAGGCGCCGAGGCGGTTGGCGCCGTGGTCGGAGAAGTTGGCCTCGCCGAGCACGAACAGACCGGGCACGTTCGACTGGAGGTGGTAGTCCACCCACAGCCCGCCCATCGTGTAGTGCACGGCGGGGTAGATCCGCATCGGGTTCTCGTACGGGTCCTCGTCGGTGATCCGTTCATACATCTCGAACAGGTTCCCGTACTTCTCCTCGATGGCGTCCTTGCCGAGACGGCCGATCGAGTCGCTGAAGTCGAGGTAGACGCCGTTCTTGAGCGGCCCGACGCCCTTGCCCTCGTCGACCACGGTCTTGGCGTTGCGGGATGCGACGTCGCGGGGGACGAGGTTCCCGAAGCTCGGGTACTTGCGCTCGAGGTAGTAGTCGCGATCTTCTTCGGGGACCTGCGCCGCTGGCCGGGTCTCGTCGGGATCCTTGGGGACCCAGACCCGGCCGTCGTTGCGCAACGACTCCGACATGAGCGTCAGCTTCGACTGGAACTCCTCGGCCTGCGGGATGCAGGTCGGGTGGATCTGCGTGTAACAGGGGTTGGCGAACAACGCACCGCGGCGGTGCGCCCGCCACGCAGCGGTGGCGTTGCAGTGCATGGCGTTGGTCGACAGGTAGAAGACGTTGCCGTAGCCACCGGTCGCGAGGATCACCGCATGGGCCGAGTGCCGCTCGATGGCGCCGGTTCGGAGGTCGCGGGTCACGACACCGCAGGCGACGCCGTCCTTGGTGACGAGGTCGAGCATCTCGGTCTTGGTGATGAGTTCGACCGTGCCGGCGGCGATCTCCTTGGCCATCGCCTGGTAGGCGCCGAGCAGCAACTGTTGCCCGGTCTGGCCTCGGGCGTAGAACGTACGGGACACCTGCGCGCCGCCGAATGACCGGTTGTCGAGCAGGCCGCCGTACTCGCGGGCGAAGGGGACGCCCTGGGCGACGCACTGGTCGATGATGTCGACCGACACCTCGGCCAGGCGGTGCACGTTGGCCTCGCGGGAGCGATAGTCGCCTCCCTTGACCGTGTCGTAGAAGAGGCGGTAGACGCTGTCGCCGTCGTTCTTGTAGTTCTTGGCGGCGTTGATGCCGCCCTGTGCCGCGATGCTGTGGGCGCGGCGGGGCGAGTCGTGGTAGGTGATGACCTTGACGTTGTAGCCCTGCTCACCGAGGGTGGCGGCAGCGGACGCTCCGGCGAGGCCTGAGCCGACGACGATGACGTCGAACTTGCGTCGGTTGTTGGGTGCCACCAGCTTCATGTCGAACTTGTGCTGGGTCCACTTGTCGCCGATTGCCCCTTCGGGAACCGCGCTGTCGAGGTTGCCGATCATTCGCCTGCCTCCTGCAGTTCACGAGTCGGTGCGTTGGACTTGTAGACCTCGAGGATCTTGTGTCGATCGCTGTCGGAGAGGTCGTCGAACTCGTCGACACCGAGCGCGCCGTTGCGGAGCGCGTCGGCGAAGACCTCTTCGCAGGTGACGACCCGGTCGCCCTCTTCGAAGCAGACGTCGTCTTCGGCGACGCCGGTCACGACGGTGAGCGGGAAGCTCAGGTTGCCCACGGTCACGAGCACCGCGAAACCGATGGCGAAGTTACGTCGCCAGGCGTTGTACTTCGGGTTGTTGATGCCGAGGCTCTGGAACATGCTCCAGGCGCCGTGCCAGAGATGGATGCCGAGTGCCACGTTGGCGATGACGTAGATGGCGGCGACCGGCGCATTGGTGAGGCTTGCCTGCAGGTTCCGGTACACGTCGCCGCGGACGAAGTCCGGGTTGACGAATCCCCACGTCAGATCGGCGAGGTGGAAGGCGAGGTAGGCGAGGATGATGACGCCGGTCCAGCGCATCGATCGGCTGGCGGCGCTGGCGGCGATGTAGTCACGGCTCGTGGCGTAGCCGCCGGCCTGGGCCCGGCGATTCATCCGGGTCAGGCTGTAGGCGGAGTGGATGTGGAGCACGAAGGCCACGATCAGCCCGATGCGTGCGATCCAGAGAAAGACGGTGCGGGGCAGGATGGGTACGGCGATCTCCCGGAGGAACTCGCCGTACTCGTTCATGCCGTGGGCGCCCTCGTAGAGATGCAGGTTGCCGATCATGTGGTAGGCGACGAAGCCCATCAACATGATCCCGGTGAGGGCCATGACCCACTTCTTGCCGACCGCCGAACGGTAGAACTCCACCGGCCACGGCGCGGGGCGTCGGGCTGGATGGACCGGCGCGACCTGCCCGCCGGCAGCCGCGTTCTCCCTGGTTTGCATGGTCCGAACGTACCCCGCGATCAGGCGGGTTCCGAACTCACGGACTCGACGTCGTCGGCGTCGGCCCCCGACGGCTACGACGTCGAGTCCGAGGTGATGGCGGACTCGTAGCGGTTGGTGACCTCGTCGTCGCCGACGCGACCGGTCAGCGAGAGCGAGAGATCGCCCGCCGCATCAGGGACCTCGAATTGGATCGTCCCGATCCGCGCGCACGAATCCGCGGGCACGTCGCCCTCGAACGCCCACGCGTGGCCACCGCCCGACCAGGTCAGGCGGGCGTCGACACGGCCGGAGAGATCGACCCGGCGATCGGAGACGACGTGTACGTCGAGGGCGACCGGGTCCCCGGGGTCGAGCGATGCGGGCAGTCGGTCGGCGACCACGATGACCGGCTGGCAGGCGGCAGCCAGTGCGTCGTAGGCGAGCTTCGGAGCCCGTTCGTGGTCGAGCACCGACCAGGTGATGGCCGGGTGTGCGTCGGCGAACGAGAACTGTGCGAAGCCACCCGTGGGCCGGTACTTCAACCGTCGCAGCGTCTCGATGTGATGTCGGACGACCGTCGCCTGGTACTCCTGCGTCGCCCGCTTCCACGAGTCGTAGGTGTGGCCATCGCGCGGCACGTACTTGTCGAGGATCGACCGCTGGAGGTTGTGGGTGGTGGTCAGTTCCTCCCAGGCGAGATCGGGCCACGCCGACGGATCGATGAAGTCGTCGGTCGGGGGGATGGACTGGGCCCCGAATTCGGTCGGGAAGCGGACCTGGCTCGGCAGTGCCTTCGCGAACCCGGGGAAGTCGCGCTCGTTGCCGAAGTACCAGCCGAAATAGAGATGGCTGTCGGTGCCCTGGAGTCTGGGCAGGTGGGGCAGGACGCCCGAGTGGGCGATGGTGGGCCGGGTTCCGTCGGTCCGGTCGATGGCCCGCTTGACGGCGCGATCGAGCACCGACTTGTTCCACGTGGGGAGCTGCATCGACGCCAGCGCCCGCACGCCCATCTGCGCCGTCCGCTTCGGGTCGGCGAACGCATCGGCGTCGATGTCGAGACGCATGGGCTCGTTGTGTCCGCACCAGATCGCGATCGACGGGTGGTGGCCGAGCATCGAGACCATGCCGCTCGCCTGCCGCACCGCCTGTTTCTTGATCTGGCGGGCGTACCCCCACTGGAGTGGGAAGTCCTGCCAGACGAGCATCCCGGCTTCGTCGGCGGCGTCGTAGGTCTCCGGACGGGCGACGTGACCGTGGATGCGGACCAGATCGAGCCCCGCTGCCTTCGCGAGGTCGATGTCGTGCCGGCAGTCGGCCTCGGTGGCCTCGGCGATCGCCATGCGGGTCGGGCCCATGTTGGTGCCCTTGAGGAACAGCCGCTCCCCGTTGACACGCATCGTCCACTTCTTCAGGGCGATCCGACGCAGTCCGGTCCGGAAGCGGCGCGTGTCGGACACCGAGCTGCCGGCGGCGTCACGGAGACGCACCTCGACCTGCACGGTCTCGAGCGCCGCATCGCCCAGCGCATGGGGCCACCAGAGTCTCGGTCGGTCGATGACGACGCTCCACTCGACGGTGTTGGTGCCGGTGGCGAGGGTGTGGTCGAGACCGTGGTCGATCGAGCCGACCGTGGTACGGACGTGGGCATCGGTCCCCTCGGTCGCATCGAGTTCGGCCACGAAGGCCAGTACGGCGCGCTCTTCGGTCGCTTCGATGCAGCGCGTCGTCAGGCGCGAGATGCGGACCGGTCCGGTCTGGGTGAGGTGCACGGGACGCCAGATGCCGCCCGGGTTCCAGTCAGGATCGATCGCGTCCCAGTGCTGGAACACGCCCGTGATGTTGCGCTTGTTGGCCCGGTCGGTCTGCGGTGCACACGCCAACTCGACCGCGAGGATGTGCTCGGAGCGGTCGCGGAGCTGATCGGTCACCTCGAACGTGTGCGGGAGGAAGTAACCCTCGGTGTCGCCGAGGTAGGTGCCGTCGAGCCAGACGTCGCCTTGGTAGAAGAGCCCGTCGAAACGGACCCACCACCGTCGATCGGCAGGTCCGGGCGGCTGCGCGAACGACGTGCGGTGCAGCATCGGGCCGTCGTGGTCTCCGAAGGCCGGTGTGGTCCGCCAGTGTCCCGGCACCTCGATCGGTTCCCATGCCGACTCGTCGAGGTCGGGCTCTGCGAAGGTCCGCCGCAGCTCGTCGTCGGCAGGCACCGCCACCCATCGATCGGAGATCGGCCGTTCGTTCACGGCGTTCGCCAGTCGCGGAGGACACGGGCGGGGGTGGTGACGGCGCGGCCGATCCGGTGCGACGGGCTCGACAGGACGCGGTCGAGTTCCGCTCGGAGGTGGGTGCTCGATTCGGAGTCCTCACGGAGCCGGGCCACTGCGGATCGCAAGGCGTCGCGAGGCCGATCGGCCAGGTCCGCGAACTCGTGCGGGAGGTCTCGGTCGAGCGCCGACCCGAGATCGACGAGGCGCGCGACGTCTCGCGGCGCGCCGTCGAGCACTGCGTCGCACCACGCATCGAGCAGATCGGCCGGAGCCTGCGGGTGCCCGTCGATCCGTTCCAGGACGAGTCCGAACTCGTCGGATCTTGAATCCTCGTCCTCGCGCATCCAGGCATGGACGAGCCGAAAGGTCACGATGTCGGCCGCAGCCAGCGTGGTGAGGAGGGACACGAACTCGTCGCCCGTCCAGCAGTGCACGTGGATCGACCTGCGCCGGTGCAGTGCGAACAGGTCCGGTCCGAGCCGGGCCGGGTCGTGCCACGAACGCACCGGCTCGGGGTGGAACGGGGGTTGCACCCAGATGGCCTCGCAGAACTCGGCAATGTGGTGGTCGGAGACCTCGGTGATGCCGGCGTCGAACTCGTCGATGACGTGGTGAGCCGGAGTCGGTGGGCGGACACGGTCGAACGTCGTCTCCCGGTCCGGGACCGCCAGCACCACGCGGCCGCCCACCCGTGCGACGCGATGGAGTTCGACGATCGAGCGGACGGGGTCGGCCACGTGCTCGATCAGATGGGACGCGATCACGACGTCGAACGACTGGTCGGCGAACTGGTCGAGTCCGGTGCGGTCGAGGTCGACCTCGAACTGCGTCTGCGGACCACGTGGCGTGCCGACGAGTTCGGGCCACGTCTCGTCCCGGCCCCCGACCCGCTTGTCGGCGTAGCGCACGTTCGCTGCGGGCGACACCGGGAAGGGCTCGCTCCCGGGTCCGATCTCGAGCACCTCGCCGGTGATGCCGGCGCCGACACGAGAACGGACGTCGCCGGGGGGTCGGGACGGCGCGTCGATGCGGCGACGCTAGTCGGCACGCTTCAGGAGACGGTCTGGGAGTGTCCCGATAGGTTGCACGCATGACCCCGGCAGACGGCACGACAGACGGCATCGCAGACGCACCGAGCATCGGCACCGTGGGTGCGCTGCGTGCGTCCGGTTGGGAGTCCCGTCCCGTGAAGGAGGAGGTCCGTCGCAACGCGGTCGCCAAGATCAAGGCCGGTGAGCCGCTCTTCGCCGGCGTCATGGGCTACGAGGACACCGTGATGCCGCAGCTGGAGAATGCGCTGCTGGCGGGGCACGACGTGATCTTCCTGGGCGAGCGCGGTCAGGCCAAGACCCGGATGATCCGGTCGCTGACCGGGCTGCTCGACCAGTGGATGCCCATTGTCAAGGGATCCGAGATCAACGACGACCCGTATGCGCCGGTCTCGCGGTACGCAAAGGATCTCGTCGACGAGCACGGCGACGACACCGAGATCGATTGGGTCCATCGCGACGCACGCTTCGGTGAGAAGTTGGCCACCCCCGACACGGCCATCGCCGACCTCGTGGGCGAGGTCGACCCGATCAAGGTCGCCGAGGGCCGCTACCTCTCCGACGAGTTGACGATCCACTACGGGCTGGTGCCCCGAACCAACCGTGGCCTGTTCGCGATCAACGAGCTCCCCGACCTGTCCGAGCGCATCCAGGTCGGTCTGCTCAACGTGCTCGAGGAGCGCGACGTCCAGATCCGGGGCTACAAGGTCCGTCTGCCCATCGACGTCATGTTGCTGGCCTCGGCCAACCCCGAGGACTACACCAATCGTGGTCGCATCATCACGCCGCTCAAGGATCGCTTCGGCAGCCAGATCCGCACGCACTACCCGCTCGAGATCGAGACCGAGATGGCGATCGCCAGCCAGGAGATCACACCGCTCGATGCCGACGGCGTCCAGGTGCGCATGCCGGAGTACATGAGCCAGATCGTGACCACGCTGTCGCACCTCGCCCGTGAATCGCCGCACGTCAACCAACGCTCCGGCGTGTCGGTCCGCCTCACGGTGTCCAACCACGAGGTCCTGGTGGCGAACGCCGCGCGTCGCGCGCTCCGCCACGGCGAGAACGTGGTCGTGCCCCGGGTCTCCGACCTCGACGCGCTGGCCGCGTCGACGATGGGCAAGATCGAGATCGAGTCACTCGACGACGGTCGCGACGAGGCGGTCGCCGGTCACCTCGTGATGTCGTCGGTGTTGACCGTCTTCCGCGAGCGGACCGATCCGGCGGTCCTGCGCGACGTCCTGGAGGCATTCGAGGGCGGTCGGATCGTCGACACCGGCGAGGACGTCACGTCGGCCGACCTCGCGGCACTCGTCGACGAGCTGCCCGGGCTGAAGGGTCCTGTCGCATCGCTGACCGGTGGTGACGAGTCGTCCGGAGCGCTCGCGGCCGCGGTCGAGTTCCTCCTCGAAGGTCTCCACCTGGGCAAGCGCCTCAACAAGGATCACGTCGGCGCCCGCGCGAGCTACCGAGCTCGCAGCTAGGGAAAACCTGGGGTATCCACCGATTGACGTCCGCGGTCGACAACGCTGTCCGTCAGCTAGTGGGAACGTCGAATCGAAAGGGGATTCCCATGAACAAGTCCGATCTGGTCGGGGCAATCGCAGAAGCAAGCGGTGAGTCGAAGGCCACTGTTGGCTCGGTGCTCGACGCGTTCGAGGCAACGGTGACGGAGGTGGTTGCCGGTGGCGACAAGGTGTCGCTGCCTGGCTTCCTCACCTTCGACCGTGGTCATCGCGCCGCTCGCACCGGCAAGAACCCGCAGACGGGTGAACCGCTACAGATCAAGGCGGCCAACGTCGCCAAGGTCAAGGTGGGTTCCAAGTTCAAGGAGAAGGTGGCCGCAACCACCTGATCCACGCTCTGTGCCGCGCCCGGATCCCCACGGGGTCCGGGCCGGCTCAGTTCTGGTCTTCCAGTTCTTGGCGCAGCGTCGAGAGCGTCTGGCGGAGCAGTCGAGACAGATACGACTGCGACACGCCGAGTTCGTCGGCGATCTCCTGCTGCGAGCGCCGTTCGACGAATCGGAGACGGACGATGTCCCGATCTCGCTCGTCGAGTCCCTCGAGGAGCCGCTTGACGTCGACCTGACGTTCGACATCGGCCATGTCGCCATGGTCGCCGCTGATCGTGGCGCCCTTGGTCATCGTCCCGTCACCGACGGGCATGTCGAGGCTGTCGGCTCGGAACGCACCACCGGTCGACAACGCCTCCAGCACCCGGTCGACCGACTCGTCCATGCGCTCGGCCAATTCTTCGACCAGCGGCGTGCGGCCCAGTTCCTGGGTCAGCTCCGGCTCGAGCCGTCGGCACCGCACGGCGAGCTCCTGGAGGCTGCGTGGTGGCCGGACCGACCAGCTCTTGTCCCGCAGGAGTCGCTTCAATTCGCCCTCGATGGTCCGGTTCGCGAAGGTCTTGAACGTCACGCCGACGTCGGGGTCGAACCGTTCGACCGCCTTGATCAGCGCTATGAATGCCTGCTGGCGTACGTCGTCACCGTCGACCTGCCCACGCCCGAAGCGCGTGACGTAGTAGTCGACGAGCTCGAGGTTGGCTTCGACGAGCGCGTTGCGGGTCCGCCGCGATCCGGTACGTCGGTACTCTTCGAAGGTCGCCGATCGCCTGGTCGCGTCAGGGGCCATCGACGTCGTCGTCCCTTGCGACCGGAAGGTCGATGCGCAATCCGAACCGACAGTCGTCCCCGTCACGGGTCAACGTGTGGGATGTCGAGCCAGCGGCCAACAACTGGGCCGCGATCGGGTCGACCACCGGGTCGTCGGTCACCGGCCCGCACTGTCCGTCCATTCCGATGCCGTCGACATCGGGTCGGATGGTCAGCGTGAGTACGGCGTCGTCGGTCGCGTCCGCCATGGCGAGGGCACACAGCTCGTCGATCGCGACCCGCATCGACTCGATGGCGTCCACCGCGAAGCCAGCATCGGATGCGACGGTGGCCGCGAGGACGCGAAGATGTCGGAGATGGGCAGACGTCGCGGGCACCGACACCACGACGGACGATTTGGAGGGCAGTTCGTGCATCGGATCCGTTCTACGGGCTCGAAATCATGGGTAGATGGCCTTTTGATCGCAGATGACGTTGCAACCGCTCACTCCTGACCAGTTCTCGGCTCGGCCGATCAATGGTCTCGCCGACCTCTCGGTCGTGCGATCGGAGTTCGGTCACTGGCTGCAGGCACTCGGGCTGGAGGATTCGAAGGTCGAGGACCTGTTGGTGGTCATCAGCGAGCTGGCGGCGAATGCCGTGCGCGAGTCGGCTTCTGACGCCGGGCTCCCGACGCTGGCGGCCTCGTACGATGCCGCGGCGATCGAACTCGAAGTGGTGAACGACGTCGACAGCGCGAAACACGACGAATGGAAGCAGGACTGGGACCTGGACGATCCGCTCCGCGCCGGCGGCCGCGGTCTGCTGGTCGTGTCTGCGCTGGTCGACGAGGTCGACGTCGAGGTGCAGGGCGAGCGTCTGTGTGTGCGGTGCAAGCTGGCCATCGTCGACGACGGTCAGCCGGACTCGACCGTCACGTGATCGTCCAGACCCGTCACGGCGAGCAGCTTCTGCAGTGCCGCTGACGGGTGACGGATCACGAGCGCGCCGCCAGCCTCGCTGAGGCGTCGGTGCGTGTCGGCGATCACGCGCAAGCCGGCCGAGTCGGTGAACCCGACGCCGGCCACGTCGAGCACCGCGGTGGTTGCGTCGTCGGCGAGTGTCTCGTCGATCTGCGTCTGCAACATCGGCGAGGTGTACGGATCGAGATCTCCCTCGAGGACGAACACGGGCGGCGGGCCGTCGTCGATGACGACGGCGAGTCGATCTTCGGGGGCTGGGGTCACGTCGGTCATCGGCTCCTCTGAGTGGGGTCTTGTCGTGTGACAACTGGTGTCGGCGAGACGTCGTGGGAACGCGAAAGGCGCCGGCTGCGATCTTCGCAGCCAGCGCCGACGCTATCCAACAACGAGCGCGAGTCACTCGTCGTCGCGGTTGAGGAGTCCCTTCACCTTGTCGGCGACTCCGTCGACGGCGTCCTTGACGTCGCCCACGGCCCGGTCAGTCTTGCCCTCGTTCTTCAGGTCGTCGTCGCCGGTGACCGAACCTGCGGCCTCCTTGGCACGGCCCTTGATCTCGTCCTTGTTGAGCTTGTCGTCACCCATGGGGGTCCTCTCGTCGGGGTCTGGCCGGTGGGTCCACCGGGCGTGGTCTCTGTTCCCCACTCCCGACGTGTTCATGCATACGCTGCCCGCCGTGACGCCCGACGTTCTCTACGCCGCACTTGCCGCCGGCCGTGTCGGCGTCTGGACGCTGGACACGTCGACCGGATGCTCGGAGTGGTCTGAAGCGATGGCCCGTCTCCACGGCGTCGACGGGCTGTGTGGCGCCGCAGGTGACGTGTTCGAGGCGGTCGAGTCCTGCGATCGCGCCGCCATCGACGAGGCAGTGGCCCACGCCCCCGACCTCGACGAGCCGTTGGCGGTGGAGTATCGGCTCCTGCTCCCGGACGGTCGCACGCGCTGGCTGTCGGCCATCGTGTGCACGGCGACAGGAGCGCAGCCCGACTCGGTCGCCGTCTGTGTGTTCGCAACGGACGTGACCGAACGCAAGGAGCACGACCTCGCCGCAGCGCGACGCCGTACCAGCATCGAAGGGCTGCACTGGGTCAATCGGGCGATCATCGCCGGTCAGGGCCTCGGCGACACGGCGGACGCGCTGGTGCACAGTGCGTCGGATGTCCTCGGCGCGACCGCGGGGATCCTGGTGTACGCGGCGCCCGACGACAACGGCGGATCGCTCGCTCGAGCCGTCGCCGGCATCCCCGAGTCCGACGCCGGAGCTCCTCGACGTCTCGACTGGCCGGAGGGCATCGTGGGCGTGGACGACGTCATCACCGTCGACGACGTGTCGTCAGCCGGGGTGGGGGACTTCCTGGTGTCGGTCGGATTTCCCCCGGAGACGGTGCGTGCGTGCGGATCAGCGCTCCTCGTGCCGATCGGTTCGGCGGCGCGTCTGGGGGCGATGTGCTTCATCCGCGAGGATGTCGGCTACTTCTCGACCCACGACGCCGAGCTCGCGTCGGCCATTGGCTCCACGGCGAAAGCAGCGATCGAGAGCGCGCAGCGGTACGAGGAGCAACGCCTCGCCGCCCGGACCTTCCAGCAGCACCTGCTCCCGCAGCACGATGTCGAGATCGCCGGTGTCGAGCTCTGCACGAAGTACCACCCGGGACGCGACGGCCTCGACGTCGGAGGGGACTGGTTCGACGTGATCGACCTCGGGGGCCGTATCGGCCTCGCCGTCGGCGACGTGTGCGGCCACGGCCTCGTCGCGGCGGCGCACATGGGCCAGCTCCGGTACTCCTTCCGTGCCCTCGTCCGGGCCTCGTCGACGCCCGAGAAGGCGTTCGGCGTGTTGAACCGGATCGCCCTCGATCTCCACACAACGGCGACGGTCGCCTACGTCGAACTCGACGTGCACACGGGGGCCTGTGCGATCTGGCGGTGTGGCCACCTGCCGCCGGTGATCGCCTCGGCCGGAGGAGGGACGGCGCGTTGGTTGGGTGAGCTCGGCGACGGTGGACCGATGCTCGGCTTCGTCGACGACGTCACGTGCAGGCCGATACGGACCAATCTCGACCGAGGCGACGTGCTCCTCCTCTACACCGACGGACTCGTCGAGCGCCGAGGCGAGCTGATCGACGACGGGCTCGACCGGCTTGCTGCTGCGCTCGCCGATTCGCTCCCGATCGAGGTACTCGACGACCGGTGCGGTGCGCTCTACCAGGCGCTTGCCCGGATGGGTCCGGACGCCGACGACATCGCCATGGTCGCCGCCCGTCGCCACTGAGACCACCGATCTCCGGGATCGTCAACATCTCGGGTTCTGACACCCGGTGTGCCGGGGAAAGGAGGAGCCGAATGTCCACTACGCCCGAGCTCCTCCGAACGGGCAGAAGGAGTGACCATCATGGCCACCGGCTCGTCCATCTTCCTCATCGCCATCGGCGCCATCTTGACCTTCGCGGTCGACGCTGAGGTCTCCGGCCTCGACATCTCGACCGTGGGGATCATCCTCATGGTTGCTGGCGTCCTCGGCGTACTGATCTCGTTGCTCTGGCTCGACCGTGCAACGTCCCCCCGCTCGGAGACCCGAGTCGTCGAGGAGACCCGCACCCGAGAGGTGTGACTCCCGAACACGACTCGTCTCCGAGTTCAGACTGCGCCCGGTCCGCCCGCCGGGCGCAGTCTCGCGTCTGCACCGCTACCGTGAACCATTGATGACTCGCCCCAACTTCCGGTACTCACGGTGGGACGGAACCCAGGTCGGCTTCGACGTCGATGCCGATTCGATCTTCGAGGAGATCACCGACGACCTCCTCTATCACGGCGACCTGAACGCCGCGCTGCGACGTTTGATGCAGCAGGGGTTCGAGGACGACGAGGGCAACCGGGTCGAGGGCATGCGCGAGCTCATGCAACGGTTGCGCGACGCTCGTCAGGAGCGGCTCGAGAACTCGAATCTGGGCGGCATCTATGACGAGATCGCCGACGCCCTCCGCGAGGTGGTCGACCAGGAACGCTCGGCCCTCGACCAACGCCTCGAGGACGCGCGCCAGTCGGGGGACGAGCGTCGTCAGGAGTTGGCCGAATCGACGACGACCGAGAAGCACATGCATCTCGACATGCTCCCCTCCGACCTCGCCGGGCAGGTCCAGAGCCTGTCGAACTACGACTTCGAGTCGTCCGAGGCGCAGGAGCGCTTCGACGAGCTGATGGAGCAGCTCCGCGAGCAACTCGCCCAGCAGTACTTCGACCAGATGGCCGGGGCGATGTCGAATCCCGATCCTGCGGCGATGCAGCGCACCAAGGACATGATGGCGGCGCTCAACGAGCTGCTCGAGAAGCACCAGCGTGGCGAGGACACGCCCGAGGACTTCCGCGACTTCATGGACGAGTACAGCGACTTCTTCCCGGAGGATCCGGAGAACGTCGAAGAGCTGCTGCGGGCGATGGCCGAACGCATGGCCAACATGCAGGCGATGCTCAACTCGATGAGTCCCGAACAGCGGGCGCAGCTCCAGGGGCTGGCAGAGCAGCTGCTCGAGGACATGGATCTCGCGTTCCTGTCGAGCCAGCTCGGGCAGAACCTGCAGGAGATGTTCCCGCAACTCGACTGGAACAAGCAGTACGACTTCGACGGCGACAATCCGATGGGTTTCGCCGAAGCGGCGCAGATGATGGCCGAGCTCGGCGATCTCGACCAGCTCGAGAACCTGCTCCAGTCGGCGACCCAACCCGGCGCCCTGGCCGAGGCCGACCTCGACCGGGCTCGAGAGCTGCTCGGTGACGACGCCGCTCGGTCGCTCGAACAGATGTCGAAGCTCGCCAAACAGCTCGAGGAGGCCGGTCTGATCCAGAACAAGGAGGGCCGGCTCGAGCTGACGCCGCGCGGCCTGCGCAAGATCGGCAACAACGCCCTCGACGATCTCTTCTCCAAGCTGGCCAGGGACAAGCTCGGTCGACACGACATGTCGTCGACCGGCATCGGGCACGAGCGCACCTACGACACCAAGGCCTACGAGTGGGGCGATCCGTTCAACCTGCACATCGAGAAGACCGTCCGGAACGCCGTTCGTCGCAACGCCGGCGACCGAGCGGCGGGGGGCGGGGACTACCGCGGGACACCGGTTCGGTTGACGCCGGACGATTTCGAGGTCGAGCGCACCGAGACGATCGTTCGATCGGCAACGGTGCTCATGCTCGACCTCTCGCTCTCGATGCCGATGCGAGACAACTTCCTGCCGGCCAAGAAGGTGGCGATGGCGCTCCACGCGCTCATCTCCGGGCAGTTCCCGCAGGACTACCTCGGGCTCGTCGGCTTCTCGAAGGTCGCCCACGTGCTCACACCCGAACAACTCCCCGAGGTCAGCTGGGACTACGACTACGGCACCAACATGCAGCACGGGTTCCAACTCGCCCGACAGTTGTTGGCCAGGCAGTCGGGCACCAAGCAGATCATCATGATCACCGACGGCGAGCCGACGGCCCACTACGAGCCGGGAATGTCGCAGCCGTACTTCAACTATCCGCCGGTGCAGGAGACGATCGACGCCACTGTGCGCGAGGTCATCCGATGCACCAAGGACGACATCCGCATCAACACCTTCATGCTCGACGCCACCAGTTATCTCAAGCACTTCATCGAGCGCATCTCGAAGATGAACGGTGGCCGGGCGTTCTTCACCACCCCGGAGACCCTCGGCGACTACGTCCTCGTCGACTTCGTCGAACACAAGCGTGCCGTGCGCACGTCGGGCGGCCGACGGGTCTCGTAGCTGCCGGAGCTGGCGTCATCGCGCCGCCTCGTGCCGATCCGCGTGGGCAGGGACCGAGGGTGCGCGTCGCCGAGAAGGCCGTGCGCCGCCCGGCTCGGCACGGCCACCACCAGGATTTCTCAACTCTCCCTTGCGTTCCAGTGGCCTCATGGGGGATGATCACACCGTTGTAATTACACATCTGGTATGGGAACGAGCCGGAGCTCGTCCGCCGACCGTTGTGACCTGAAGCTGACCCCGAGCTGACCCAAAAGGAGGACCTGGCAGATGAGCGTCCGTGTGGACATCGATGGCCAGTCCGAAGCCCAAGCCTGGCAGGAGTACTCCAACTGCCTCGGCGTCGATCCCGACCTGTTCTTCCCCGAACGCGGCGCCTCGACCAAGGAGGCAAAGGCCGTGTGTCGCGGTTGTGTCGTACGTGAGGACTGCCTCGAGTACGCCCTCCAGAACGGCGAGAAGTTCGGCATCTGGGGCGGAATGAGCGAGCGGGAGCGGCGTCGCATCCGCCGTGCCCGTGCCCTCGCTCGGCGGGGCATCGTCGAGACCGCGTAGATCGGCGGACTGCGGCGGCAGTCACCACGACACGAGACGACACCCCGCCCCCGGGCGGGGTGTCGTCGTTTAGCGTCTGGCCCGCATGGCTTCCGGGAACCGACGCGTCGCTCGCGACGTTGTCCCCACGTGGGAGGAGATCGCTCGGGACGAGGGCGACTTCATCTACACCGTCGCCTACCGACTGACCGGGAATCGAGACGATGCGCAGGATCTGGTGCAAGAGGTGTTGGTTCGGGTCCAGCGGGGCCTGCGCACCTACCGGCCCGGATCATTGCGCGGGTGGTTGGGTCGCATCGCCACCAATGCCTTCCTCGATGACGCACGCCGGCGACAGCGTCGCCCCCAGGTGGCGCTCCCCGAGGACCCCGATCTCGTACTCCCCGCGTCGCCGTCGGCCGCCGACGCTGCGGCGGCGGCGGGACTGTCCGACGAGGTGCAGGCTGCGCTCGCCTCGCTCGCCGACGACCATCGCGTGGCCGTCGTCTTGTCGGACGTTGCCGGTCTGCCCTACACCGAGATCGCCGACCAACTCGACATCCCGGTCGGCACGGTCCGCAGTCGCATCCACCGCGGCCGGCTCGCGCTGCGTGCGGCGCTCGACGACGGTGATCGCTCGTGACTGAGCGCGAGGCGTCCGTTCCGATCGATGGCCACGCCGGCGACCTGGTGTCGGCGCGACTCGACGGCGAACTCGACGCGGCCACGGCGGCATGGGTCGACGATCATCTCGAGTCGTGCGACGCATGTCGCGACCTGGCCGGCCTGGTCGAGGCCGCTCGGGCCTGGATGCGTTCGTCGCCCACCGTCGACGGCGCGCTGGTGGTCGAGGGCGTCATCGCTCGGCGACACCGCATGATCGGCACGGGACTCGCCTTCGTCGGTGTCGTACTCGTCGTGCTCGGCCTGCTGGCGGTCACCGCGTCGGTGGCCCACCCGCGCATCGTCCCGGAGATCGACGCGCTGGTGGCTGCACACGAGGCGACGACGCACGCTGCGCTGGAGGGAATGCGTCCGGTCGACCAGGGGGGTTCACGGTATGCGACGCCCGTGGTGCTGGGCACGCCCGACCACCTTCTGGAGCGCACCGCCGTCTACGACGGCCCCGACCTGACGGCGGCCTTGTACGTCGGTGATGCCGGCGAGATCACACTGTTCGAACAGCCCGGGCGAGTCGACTGGGACCGACTCCCGGCGGGGTCGACCGTCCGCCTCGGTGCACGACGTGCATGGGTGCGAGCGGGCACGCCCGTCGTCGTGGTCACCGAGATCGGCGATCTCGCGGTCACCCTGGTGTCCGACGACCGCCGCCGGATCGAGTCGGTGATCCAGACGATCGAGGCACCACGTCGCACCTCCACCGGCGAGCGCGTCCACGATTCGTGCCAGCGCCTGATGGAGATCTTCGCCTTCGGCGGGTGAGCCGACCACCGGTCTAGGGACGACCGGGTTCGATCAGGTCTCTGCCGCCACGGCGACCTGGTGGTGGCGACGTCGCTTGAGCAGTCGCCGACGTTCACGTTCGGAGGCGCCACCCCACACGCCGTGGTCGATGCGCTCGTCCAGTGCGTACGCCAGACAACCGTCCTGTACCGGGCACGTGGCGCAGATGCGCTGGGCGACGAGAACGCCCACCCCGTCACTGGGGAAAAAGACCTCGGGTGGGTGATTGCGGCAGTTGCCGTCCTGCATCCATGGGGTGTCCATCGGTTGACCTCCACACCTTCTACGTAGCTGCGACGGGTTTGGTTCCCGAGAACCGAGGATTTTCTCGTTCTTCGGCCGCGACCGACGCGAGCACTGCCTCGCGGGCGAGACTGGTGGACGATGCCTCCCGCAGACGACTCCTGGGCTCCGTCCTCGCCGCCCACGCCGCCGAGTCGTGAATTGCGTCCGCCGAGCGCGTGGCCCCGGCTCGATCCACCGGCCCACCCCGGCGACCGAGACCGTGCGGTGGGCCGATCGGCGCTGGTGGGCGGACTGGTCGGCGCACTGGTGGCCGCACTCATCCTCGGCATCGTGTCGCTGTGGCCGACCGGTGGCGGCGACGCGACGGCCGCCACGTCGCAGACCCCCGTCACCAGCCCCGATGGTGCGGCACCCCGCATCGACGTCCTCGCCGTCTTGGGACGGGTCGAACCATCGGTGGTGTCGGTCCAGACCACGAGCGACGCGCTCGAGGGGCAGGCCGGCGCCGGCACCGGGATCATCCTGACGACCGACGGCTTGGCGTTGACCAACGCGCACGTCGTCGCCGGCCTGCCCGACATCAGCGTGGGCATCTTCGACGGAACCCAGGCCAACGCCTCGCTGGTGGGCTCGTTCCCCGAGGAGGACGTCGCGCTGATCCAGATCGAGGGTCGCGACGACCTGATCCCCGCCGAACTCGGCTCGTCCGGCGCGCTCCAGGTCGGTTCCGAGGTCATCGCCATCGGCAACGCCCTCAACCTGGGCGGACGGCCGACGGTCACCCTCGGCATCGTCTCGGCCCTCAATCGCCGACTCGAGGCGGAGGGCATCTCGCTCGATGGGCTGATCCAGACCGACGCGGCGATCAATCCCGGCAACTCGGGCGGGCCGCTCGTCAACGCCGCAGGGCAGGTGGTGGGCGTGAACACGGCCATCATCGGCGACGCCCAGAGCATCGGGTTCGCGATCGCCATCGACCAGGTGAAGCCGCTGATCGAGGAGATCCGCAACGGTGGTGGCGAGGTCCGCGGCGACCAACCCTTCCTCGGGGTCAACACCACCGACGTGGCCACGGAGGCGCCGGCGATCCTCGACACCTTCGACATCGCCGTCGACGAAGGCGCCTACGTGCGGAGCGTCGTCAGCGGCAGCGGTGCCGAGGATGCCGGTATCCAGACCGGCGATGTGATCGTCGCGATCGACGGTACGCCGACGCCCGATTCGGCGTCAGTGGGGGAGATCGTCCGCACGGCCGACGTGGACGACGTCATCACGATCACCGTCCGACGCGGTGGGGAGACGACCGACGTCGAGGCCACGCTCCGCCCGCGGGGGTGAGAACGGGCGGGAAGGATGTCGCGGGCGGTAGGTCGGAGCAGACCCCGCGCTAGCCTTGTTCCTTCGCCAGCCCCGCAACCGTCCCAGAAGGTCCTCATGTCCGACGCACCCCTCTCCGACGTCGAGCTCGAAGAACGGCCACCGCCGATCGCGCACGCACGTCTCGTGTACCTCGGACCGACCAGCCCACACTGGGAGATCCAGTCCGACTGGGGTGACGAAGCCATCGTCGAGGCGTTCCGGGCCCGGGTCCGCGCCCGCCTCGTACTGCTCCCGCCGCACGATCCGCAGTTCCGCCGCAACCGCGAGCGGGTGAACCGCGACGCCGAACGCGAGAACTTCCTCCTCGAGTGGGACATCGGCTACCCCGAGGACAACTAGCGGCGTACGTTCCCGGCGTGACCGCGATCGCGGGAATCGACCTCGGCGGCACCAAGATCTTCGGTGCACACATCACCCGGGACCCTGACGGGACGGCATCGGTCGGCCGGGAGGCGAAGCGCTCGACCCCGAGGTCCTCCGTCGATGACATCGTCGCAGCCATCGCCGGCGTGATCGACGAGCTCGGCGGCATTCCCGACCTCGTCGGCATCGGCACCCCCGGCGTGATCGCGCCGGGGAGCGGGGTGGTCGAGTACGCGCCGAACCTCGCCGGATTCGACCAGCCGGTCCCGCTGGCCCAGCTCGTCGCCGATGCGGTCGGCGCACCCGTCGCCATCGGGAACGACGTGAACATGGCCGCGCTCGGTGAGGCCAGGGTCGGCGCGGCCGCAGGCCACGACGACGTCCTGGCCGTCTGGATGGGCACCGGACTGGGTGCTGGGCTGGTGCTCGACGGTCAGCTCCGCGTCGGACCCAACGGCCTGGCCGGCGAGCTCGGCCACGCTACGGTCGTTCCCGGCGGACGGCGGTGTGCCTGCGGTGGCCGTGGGCATCTCGAGGCCTACATCGGGCGCCGGGCCCTCGAAGCGCGCGCCCGACATCTCCACGCCGACGGACGTCCGACGAGTCTCGTCGAGCGGGCGGGCGATGGGCCGATGAAGTCGAAGGTCTTCCGGGCGGCGTACGCGGACGGTGACGACGTGACCGTCGAGTTGATCGACGAGGGACTGTCGATGTTGACGATCGCCATCGCCACGGTCTCGGTCGTCGTCGACGTGCGCACCGTCGTGCTCGGTGGCGGGCTCGGTGAGCGCTTCGTCGACATCGCCGTCGACCGGATCCAGTCGGGCCTCGCCGATCTCCACTACGCGGGGGCAACGCCCAGCGTCGTCCCGGCCGCGCTCGGCGACCACGCCGGCGCGCTGGGCGCCGCATTCCACGCCGTCGACTCGCTGGGCCAACGATGACGACGAGCGCGGAATCCTCGCCCGATCCGACGGCGCTCGGTACACGAGCGGCAGGTCTCCTGGGAATGGCGGATGAACGTCGGGTGAGCAACGCCGAGCCGCTGCCGCCACGGCGTTACCGTGCCCATGTGGAATCCGAGTCGATCCCCGACCTCCGCCACCACCCGGACCGGTTCTTCAACCGCGAACTGTCGTGGCTCGACTTCGATGCCCGTGTCCTCGCGCTGGCGGGCTCCGACGAGGTGCCACTGCTCGAGCGTGCGAAGTTCCTGTCGATCTTCGCATCGAACCTCGATGAGTTCTTCCAGGTCCGCGTCGCCGGACTCAAGGACCAGGTCTATGCCGGCGTCGACGTCTCGGCCGCCGACGGGCGCACCGCATCCGAGCAGTTGTTCGAGATCCGTGAGGACGTCGTCGATCTGGTCCGCGAGCAGGAACGGCTCCTGCTCGACGAGATCGTCCCCGCACTGGAACACGAGGGCGTGACGTTCCGTTCGTGGGGCCAGCTCGACATCGACGGCCAGAAGGCCCTGGCGGAGATCTTCGACGAGCACATCTTCCCGGTGCTGACACCGCTCGCCGTCGATCCCGGCCACCCGTTCCCGTACATCTCGAATCTGTCGCTCAGCCTCGCGGTTCGCGTCGCCGACCCCGAGTCGGGCGAGGATCGCTTCGCCCGGGTGAAGGTCCCCTCGAATCTCCTGCGGTTCGTCCAGCTGCCCGACGAGATGACGTTCGTGCCACTCGAACAGGTCATCGCCGCCCACCTCGACCAGCTGTTCCCCGGCATGGAGATCGGTGAGGTGTCGGCGTTCCGCGTCACGCGCAACGCCGACCTCACACTCGAGGAGAACGAGGCGGACGACCTCCTGGCTGCGGTCGAGATCGAACTCCGACGCCGCCGTTTCGGCCGTGCCGTACGCCTCGAGATCGACCACACGATGTCGGCCGAGCTCCGTGAGCTCCTGGTCCGCGAACTCGACATCGACGAGGAGGACGTCTACCCGATCGCAGGTCCGCTCGACCTCACCGGTCTGTCGGCGATCCACTCGATCGACCGCAACGATCTCAAGGATCCGCACTGGCACGCGATCACCCCGGCGCGCCTGGTGAACGACGACGAGACACCGGCCGACTTCTTCGCGGAGATGCGGCGGAACGACGTCCTCGTCCACCACCCGTATGCCAGCTTCCGCACGACGGTCGAGGCGTTCCTCCGCCAGGCGGCCAACGACCGGCGGGTGGTCGCCATCAAGATGACCCTCTACCGGACCTCCGGTGACTCCTCCATCGTCCGGTCGCTGATCCGGGCGGCCGAGCAGGGCAAACAGGTCGCCGTGCTCGTGGAGTTGAAGGCTCGATTCGACGAGGCCGCCAACATCGAGTGGGCCAAGGCGCTCGAGGAGGTCGGGGTGCACGTCGTGTACGGCCTCGTGGGCCTCAAGACCCACACCAAGACCTTCCTGGTCGTGCGTGAGGAACGCGACGGACTCCGTCGCTACTGCCACATCGGCACCGGCAACTACAACCCCAAGACCGCCACGATGTACGAAGATCTCGGACTGTTCACCGCCGATCCGGCGATCGGCGCCGAGTTGAGCCAACTGTTCAACCACCTCACGGGGTTCGGTCGTGCGGTCGACTACGAGCGGCTGATCGTCGCCCCCGACCACCTCCGCGGAACGTTCGAGCAGATGATCGCCAACGAGGCCGCCGAGGGATCCGAGGGCCGGATCATCGCGAAGATGAACAGCCTCTCGGACCCGCAGATGATCGACGCGCTGTACGACGCCTCCCAGGCCGGCGTCAGCATCGATCTCATCGTGCGTGGCATCTGCTGCCTGCGTCCCGGCGTGCCGGGGCTGTCGGAGAACATCCGAGTGCGGTCGATCGTGGGCCGCTATCTCGAGCACTCGCGCATCTACTACTTCGCGAACGGTCGCGGACCTGACGAGCCCTCGTACCTCATCGGTTCGGCCGACCTCATGACCCGCAACATCGATCGGCGCGTCGAGGCCATCGTGCCGATCGAGGATGCCCCGCTGCGCGCTCGACTCGACGAGATCATCGACATCTCGCTCGCCGACGACCAGTTGGCCTGGGAGCTCGACGGCGACGGGCGGTGGACCCGGGCATCGGGCAGGGCCGGCGTCGATTCGCACTTGGCCCTCCAGGCCGCCGCGCTCGGCCGGGCCCGGGTGCCCGATCTCGACGACTGATGAGCGAACTCGTCCGGGCTGCTGGCGGTGTCGTCTGGCGCGCGGGCGACGATGGTGACGAGGTCCTCCTCGTCCACCGGGCGCGCTACGACGACTGGTCGCTCCCGAAGGGCAAGCTCGACCCGGGCGAGACCTGGGAACAGGCGGCGATCCGCGAGGTGTTCGAGGAGACCGGTGTCGTCGCCGTGCTCGGCCCCGAGTTGGCGGGTGCGTCCTACGACGACAACCGGGGCCGACCGAAACAGGTCCGCTACTGGGCGATGCCCGTGGCCGTGGCCATGCCGTTCGAGCCGGACGACGAGGTCGATCAGCAGTCGTGGCTGACCGTCGCCGATGCGCGCGCCCGCCTCAGCTATCGGCGCGACCTCGCAGTGCTCGACTCGTTCCGCGAACTGCGCGTCTGAACCGCGTCGGGCCGCCGTTCCCGGGGGTGTTCGCCCGATCGGCCCCGCTCGTTCACCCCCCGTTCACCGACCCGGGGCTGATGATCCACCTTCGCTCCGTACCGTTCCCTCCGTAGCCGACAACGACCCCCATTCCCATGCACGGAGGAAATCCATTGTTCCGGAATAGACGTTGGGCATCGCTGATCGCCCTGTTCACTGTCCTTGCCCTCGTGGCCGCCGCTTGTGGCGACGACGACGCGAACGCTGGCGCCGGCGAGACGCCGACGGACAACGGTGGCGACGACACCACCGACGGCGAGTCGGCCAACGGCCTCCCCGACTGCCTCGACTTCGCCGATCTCTACGCCCTCACCGGCCCCGAGTCCGACGGGTTCGCGAGCTGGAGCGACGCTGCGGACCTCGCTGGCGAGCTGGGGTCGACCACCGAGCTCCCCGACACCGAGCTCACGGTCGCTGGCCCCGGCGAGGAGTCCGGGACCTACGACACCTTCGTCGAACTCGTGATCGAGGAGTTCAACGAGGACCGCAGCGTCGACGCAGTGGCTCGCACCGACTACCTGTCGAGCCCGAACGACAACGTCATCGTCGAGAACCTCTCGACAGCCGACGGATCGCTCGGCTGGGTCGGGTTCGCCTTCTACATCGAGAACACCGACGTCCTCCGGGCCTTCGAACTCTCCGACGCTGCCAACGACGTGGAGTGCACGGAGCCCACGCCCGAGACCATCGCCTCCGGCGACTACCCGCTCAGCCGTTCCCTCTACATCTACGTGAACAACGCCAAGGCGGAGGAGAAGGGTTCGCTGTCGGCCTACGTCGACCAGTACCTCGGCGATCTCTACGACTGCACCACCCAGGCCGGCTACGTCGCCCTCGAGGACTCGACGCTCACCGAGACCGTCTCCACCTGGGAGGACAGCGGGTACTCCGGCAAGGAGGACGATGGCGCCAGCCTCGACATCTCCGGCTCGTCCACCGTCGAGCCGATCAGCCAGTGCGTGCTCGAGAAGACCGGCTTCGCAGGCAGCGTCGAGGGCCCCGGCACGGGCGACGGCTTCCAGCGCTTCTGCGCCGGTGAGACCGACATCTCCGATGCCTCCCGCGCCATCAAGGACGAAGAGGCCGCGTCCTGCACCGAGGCCGGCGTCGAGTTCACCGAGCTCGTGGTCGCCATCGACGGCATCGCAGTCATGACGGCGGCGTGACGCACACCGACCGGAGTCCTCGACCCGAATGATTGACTGGAGTTCGGCGGGCCACGAGCCCGCCGGACACCGGCCGTTCTCCCGCATCCCGCAACCGCACGGAGCGCAATGACCGCCCTCACCATCGACGACCTCCAGGGCGACCGGAAGCGGTCCCGCAAGGAGGCCCTGGTCTCCCGGCTCTTCACTGCCGCCGCCGCGTTCTCGATCGTGGTCAGCGCGCTGATCGTGATTTCGCTGTTCCGCGAGGCGTTCCTCTACCTCACGGGCATCAAGCTCGACTGGCCTGTCTACCTCCAGGGCGATCTCCCCTTCATCGGAGCCCGCACCGAGTTCTGGACCCAGACCGGCCAGGGCGTGGTCCTCAGCGACCTGTGGACCACGGGATGGTTCCCCCGCCGAGGCCTCTTCGACGTCAAGACGCTTCTCGTTGCCAGTCTGGGTACCACCGCCGTCGCCATGCTCATCGCCACCCCCGTCGGAATCGGCACGGCCGTCTACCTCAGCGAGTACGCGAACCCCCTGGTCCGACGTATCGTCAAACCGGTCATCGAGGTGCTCGCCGGTATCCCATCGGTGGTCCTGGGATTCTTCGCCCTCTCCTGGATCGCCCCCAACGTCGTCGACCGGGTCTTCGATCCGACCTCGTCGGCCAACCTGCTCGTCGCCGGCATCGGCGTCGGCATCCTCACGATCCCGCTGGTGGCGTCCATCTCCGAGGACGCACTCCAGTCGGTGCCGATGTCGCTGCGGGAGGCGGCCTACGGCGTCGGCGCCAAGAAAGTGCAGACCGTCGTCCGAGTGGTCATCCCCGCCGCCCTCTCCGGACTCGTCGCCGCGTTCATCGTGGCCGTGTCCCGCGCCATCGGCGAGACCCTCGTCGTCACGATCGCCGCCGGCGGTTCCGGCGGCGCGGCGTTCCCCGGCTCGTTCCCCTCGCCCGAGATGCTGACCGAGCCCGGGCTCACGATGACGGCGGCCATGGCGACCGTCGCTGCCGGGTCCGACCAGGTCGTGGGTCAGGGCAACGCCTTCCAGAGTCTGTTCTTCGTCGGACTCGTCCTGTTCGTGCTCACGTTCGTGCTCAACATCGCTGCCGACCGGATCGTGCGTCGATTCCGGCAGGTCTACTAGGAGCGAAGAGATGGCTCCATGACACTCGCCTCCACCGACATCACCACGAGCGCCGTCGCGTCGGCACTCCAGGGCAAGAAGGTCGACACCGCCGGGACGATCTTCCGCGCCGCACTGCTCGCGACCCTCGTCTTCACCGTGGTCGTCCTGCTCACCCTGCTCGTCTCCGTCGTCCAGGACGCGATGCCGATCCTCAGTGGAGAACCACTGACGTCCGAGGTCCGATCGGACCTCGTGGACACCACGACCGACCCGCCCACGATCACGCAGTTCGGCGAGACGTTCGACGTCCAGATCTCGACCGACGCCGCCGGCAACGAGACGTACTTCCAGCTCGACGAGCGGAGCTTCGGCGACTTCGTCGGCGGCAACGTCAACTTCACGAACCCGGCCGAGAACGGCATCAAGCAGGGCATCTTCGGTTCCCTGGGCATCGCGGTGATGGTGCTGGTGTTCTCGATCCCGATCGGGGTCGGTGCTGCGGTCTATCTGGAGGAGTACTCCAAGGCCAGCCGCTTCACCCGACTGGTCGACGTCAACATCCGTAACCTGGCCGGCGTACCGTCCATCGTCTACGGCATCCTCGGGTTCACCGTGCTCGTCACCGCCCTCAACGGCATCACCGGAGGGCGGTCGCTGATCTCCGGCGGCATCACGCTCGCGATCCTCGTGCTGCCGGTGGTGATCATCACCTCGGCCGAGGCGGTCCGCGCCGTCCCCCAGCCGATCCGCGAAGCCGGTTACGGCGTCGGCGCGACCCGGTGGGAAGTCACCCGGTACCACGTGTTGCCGTACGCGATGCCCGGGATCCTCACGGGAACGATGCTCTCGCTCGCCCGAGCCCTCGGAGAGGCTGCACCGTTGATCCTCGTCGGCGCCCAGACCGGGTTCTTCACCGATCCCGAGGGTGCGCTCGACCGTCTCACCGGCAACTTCACCGCCCTGCCGATGCTCGTGTTCAACTTCACCCGCCAGCCCGGCGATGCGCTCAAGACCGAGGGCGCGGCCGCGGCGATCGTCGTCCTCCTGCTGGTCGTGCTCTTCGTGAACGCCACTGGCATCATCCTGCGAAACTCCTTCGAGAAGAAGCGGAGCTGACCCCGTGTCCGACCATGTCCTCGACACCCCCGACGCCACCACCAGCACCGGGAGCAACACCATGAGCAACCGCCCCGTGGTCGAGACGTCTGCGTCCCTGCGCGACCGCGAATCGAATCGGATCGTCTTCGACATCGACGATCTCGACGTCTACTACGGCGACTTCCGCGCGGTGCACGACGTCAGCCTCGAGATCCGTGAGCACGAGATCACCGCGTTCATCGGCCCCTCCGGCTGCGGGAAGTCGACCGTGCTGCGTTGCCTCAATCGCATGAACGACCTGATCGACAGCGCTCGCATCGAAGGCTCGATCAAGTACCACGGCGTCGACCTGTACGACCGGAAGGTCAACGCAGTCGAGGTCCGGCGCCGTGTCGGCATGGTCTTCCAGAAGGCCAACCCGTTTCCCAAGTCCATCTACGAGAACATCGCGTTCGGTCCGCGGATCTCGGGGTACAAGGGTGACATGGACGAGCTCGTCGAGCGCTCGCTGACCCAGGCGGCGCTGTGGGACGAGGTGAAGGACCGCCTCAAGGAATCCGGCCTCGGCATGTCCGGGGGCCAGCAGCAGCGGCTGTGCATCGCCCGCGCGCTGGCGACCAACCCCGATGTGCTGCTGATGGATGAGCCGTGTTCGGCACTCGATCCCATCGCGACCGGACGCATCGAGGACCTGATCCAGGAGCTCAAACACGACTACACCGTCGTGATCGTGACCCACAACATGCAACAGGCCGCTCGCGTGTCCGATCGCACCGCGTTCTTCACGGCGCAGATCGACTCCGACAGCGACCGCCGAACGGGCCTGCTCGTGGAGTTCGACGACACCGAGAGCATCTTCTCGACGCCCAAGGACGAACGAACCGAGAACTACGTCACCGGCCGGTTCGGGTGACACGACCCGCGGAGGAGGGCATGGAGATCCGCAAGTCGTTCCACGAGGAGCTCGACCAGCTCCGCATCCAGGTCGAGTTCATGGGCGTCCGGGTCGATGAGAACCTGGAGCGGATGCGACACGTCCTGTCTGACGGCGACGAACGGATCGCGCAGGTCGCACTCGCCGCCGACGACGACATCGACGCCATGAACGTCTCGTTGACCGAGCGCTGCTACGACCTCCTCGCCCGCGAGAACCCGGTCGCCTCCGACCTCCGCTTCGTCGTGTCCGTGCTCCGTGTCCTGTCGGAGCTGGAACGGGTCGGTGATCTTGCGCTGCGCGTCGTCAAACTGAATCCGCAGCGCGACCAGTGGTCGCGGAGCGAGACGACCTATCACATCCTCGTCTCGATGGCGGACACCGCCATCGGCTCCTTCCGGTCGGCTCTCCGCGCCTGGTCGGTACAGGATCTCGACCTCGCCACCGAGTTGGTCCACCGCGTCCACACGATGGACGTCCACTACGAACACCTCATGGCCGCGATGCTGCGCCTCGACGGTGACGACGCGGTCGTGGTCGCTACCAACACGCTCATCGCCGGCCGCTCGCTCGAGCGGATCGGCGACCACGCCGCCATCATCGGCGCCCGTCTCCGCTATCTGATCACGGGTGACCCAGATCATCTCTCCGCTGAGGTTCGATAGGTTCATGACCGAACAACCCAAATCCGAGGTCCGGGTGCACTTCCGAGACGAGCTCGACGATGTGGTCCGCGACATCACCCGCCTGGCCGGGTTCGTCACCGAAGCGATTCCCCGTGGCACCGAGGCGCTGCTCTCGGGCGATCTCCAGATCGCCCAGGAGATGATCGACCACGACGACGTGATCGACGACCTCTCCATCGAGATCGAGGAGCGTTGCTACAAGATCCTCACGCTCCAGGCACCGGTGGCCAGCGACCTGCGCGCCATCATCGCCGCCATCCGCCTGGTCGCCGAGATCGAGCGGTCGGCCGACCTGATGGTCAACGTGTGCAAGGGCACCCGCCGGATCTACCCGATCGAGCTCCCGCCGAACGTCCGCGGCTTGCTCCAGCAGATGAGCGAGCAGGCCACCAAGCTCTTCCGGATGTGCATGGACGCCTACTTGGAGGGCGACGCGTCGCTCGCCGCGGCCCTCGATGACATCGACGATCGCCTCGACGACCTCCACGCCGACTTCATCCAGGCGGTTCTCGAGTGGGGGAGCGTCGCTGGCGACATCCAGCCGGCCGTCCAGCTCGCGCTGATCGGCCGCTACTACGAACGCATCGGGGACCACGCGGTCAACATCGGCGAGCGCGTCCGGTACATGGTGGACGGATGGCTTCCCGAGCACGCCGGAGCCGCGCGTGTCCACGCGTCCAAGCCGGTCTGGTCCGACGACACCGACGGGAGCGCCGACGACTCCCCCGGCGAGTCGATCCCCGACGAATGAACCGTTCGACCGCTGTGCTCCTCGCCGCAAGCATCCCCACCGCTGTCTGGGTGCTCACGATGCTGCTCTGGTGGCGGAGCAGGCGGCGCATCCGGGGCCAGGCTCACAACGCCGCGGCACGGCTGGCGACGACACCGCTCGCCGAGGTCCGCGGGCTCGAGGCCACGTTCGGACAGCTCGAACGCGCCGTCGATCAGGCGGTGACCAAGGAGAGCGAGGCATCGGACTCCGGGACCCGGCTCGCGCATGCCATCTCGGCGATCGACGACGGCATCGTGCTCTTCGACGACACCGGGACGATTGTCTTTCGCAACCGTCCGGCCGAGCACTTCCTCGACGCTCGTCACGGCGAAGCGATGGTGGAGTCCGCCATCGAGGAGCTGGCGGTCGTGGCGCTCGACGGCGAGCGGAACTCCCAGTCCCTCGAGTTGTTCGGTCCACCTCGACGCACGCTGATCATCACCGCAGAACCCCTCGACGACGGTCACCGCAGCATCGGCGCCCTCGTGGTCGTCGACGACGTCACCGAGCGACAGCGCATCGACGCCGTCCGGCGGGATTTCGTCGCCAACATCAGCCACGAGCTCAAGACGCCGGTCGGTGGTATCGGTGTCCTGGCCGAGACGCTCCTCGGTGAGGAGGACCTGGAGATCATCGGGCGCCTGGCCGACCGCATGCACCACGAGGCGATGCGGGCGAGCCGGACCATCGACGACCTGCTCGAACTCAGCCGGATCGAGGCCGGTGAGGCGTCGCTCCGCGACCCGGTCCCGGTGCATCTGGTGCTCGCCGAGGCGGTCGAGCGGTCGTCGAACGTGGCCGAGCAACGAGGGATCACGCTCGATCTCGTCGAGCCGTCGCACCGTCTCGAGGTCCGCGGTGATCGTCGCCAGCTCGTCTCTGCCGTGTTCAACCTGCTCGACAACGCGGTCAAGTACAGCGCGTCGGGCTCATCGGTCGTCGTCTCCGCCGCCACCGACGGTCCGTCGGTGCACTTGTCGGTCGCCGACCGCGGCATCGGCATACCCAGACGCGACATCGAGCGGATATTCGAACGTTTCTACCGCGTGGATCGCGCCCGGAGCCGGGACACGGGCGGCACCGGCCTCGGTCTGGCGATCGTTCGACACGTCGCGTCGAACCACGGCGGTGCCGTCGAGGTCGAGTCCCGCGAGGGCGAAGGCACCACCTTCACGCTCGTGATGCCGGCGGGCCCCGGACCCGCTGCCGTCACCACATCGGAAACCGGCTGAGCGCCGGAGAGGAGCAGGAACAGTCATGCCCGAGGCAACCGTGCTCGTCGTCGAGGACGAGGAGTCGTTCATCGAGGCCCTCAGCATCGGTCTCGCCCGCGAAGGATTCCGCGTCCAGGTCGCCCGAGACGGTGTCGAGGCGCTCGACCTGTTCGATGCGCTGCATCCCGATCTGGTGCTCCTCGACGTGATGCTGCCGAAGATCTCCGGTGTCGACGTGTGTCGCGAGCTCCGCAAGCGGTCGACGGTGCCGATCATCATGGTCACGGCGAAGGGATCGGAGATCGACACCGTCGTGGGCCTCGAGGTCGGGGCCGACGATTACGTGACCAAGCCGTACCGGGTCCGGGAACTGGTGGCCCGGATGCGTGCGGTGATGCGGCGCACCGAACACCGGGCCGACGACCTCTCCCAGGACGCGATGGGCGTCGGCGACGTCACGCTCGACCCCGACAAGCACGAGGTCCGGATCCGTGGCGAGATCGCGGCACTGCCGCTGAAGGAGTTCGAGCTCCTCCACGTGCTCCTCGCCAACGCCGGTCGGGTGATGACCCGAGACCAGCTGATCGATCGCGTCTGGGGCTCCGACTACGTGGGCGACACCAAGACGCTCGATGTGCACGTCAAGCGGCTCCGGGCCAAGGTCGAGACCGACCCGTCGGCCCCCGAGCGGATCATCACCATCCGGGGACTCGGCTACAAGTTCGAGAGCGTGCTGGTCACCAACTGAGATCGAGAGCAGCGGTCGATGTGCCCGTGGGAGGCCCGTGTCGGCCTCGTACGATGCGGGTGATGACGGACTCCGGCGGTTGGCGCTCCATCTCGGCCCCGCGCGCCGGGGCCGAAGCGTTCACGGTGACGTCGTTCTCCCGCCTCGCACGAGCCCATGCCGTTGCGGTCGCCGGCGACACGCTGGTCACGATCGCCCTGGCCGGCACGCTGTTCTTCTCGATCGATCCCGAGGCGGCGCGCGGCAAGGTCTTCCTCTATCTGGCGCTGACGATGGCCCCGTTCGCCGTGGTCGCACCGTTGGTCGGTCCGGCGCTCGACCGGGCGGCAGGCGGTCGTCGATGGATGGTGATCGGCTCGTCGGCGTTGCGTGCCTGTGTGTGCCTGCTGATGATCCGCGACGTCGATTCGCTCTTCCTGTTCCCCGAGGCGTTCGCGTTGCTCGTGCTCGCGAAGAGCTACCACGTGGCCAAGTCGGCCATCGTGCCGTCGACGGTGCGGTCCGACGAGGAGCTGGTCGAGGCGAACTCGAAGCTGTCCCTCATCTCCGGCTTCGTCGGGTTCGTGGCTGCGGTGCCGGGCGGGATCCTGGTCACCGTCGGCGGGTCGGAGTGGGTCTTCGGCCTGGCCACGATCGTCTTCGCCGTGGGTGCGGTGATCGCATGGCGTATCCCGAAGACCCAGGTGGCCGACGCACCCGAGACCGAGGAAGCGCGTGAGGAGCTGCGCAGCGCAGGGGTCTTCCTCGCCGCCTCGGCCATGGCGCTCCTCCGCGGTGTCGTCGGCTGCATGACGTTCCTGCTGGCGTTCGCGCTGCGCACCAGCGATTCGCCCACCTGGCACTTCGGACTCGTGCTCGCGCTCTCGGCGGTGGGTGCCGTCGTCGGCGCCGCGATCGCCCCCATGTTGCGCCAGCACTTCGACGAGGAGCGGATCATCACGGTGCTCCTCGGGGTCGTCGCCGCCGGCGGCTTCATTGCTGCATGGCTGGGCGACCTGGCCGGGTCGGCGCTGCTCGCCGCCACGGTCGGGGTCTCGGCAGCGGCGGCGAAGCAGGCGTTCGACGCCATCGTCCAGCGCGACGCCCCCGACGCCAACCGTGGTCGTTCCTTCGCACGATTCGAGACGCGTTTCCAGCTCGTGTGGGTCGGCGGCGCAGTCATCGGGATCATTCCCATGCCGCTCTGGTTGGGTTTCCTCGCGGTTGCCGGGGTGATGGTGTTCGGTGCCGTGTCGTATGTCGCCGGTTCCCGAGGGGCGCGCCGTACGACCGACCGCCGCGAACGACGTTCGCACGAGCCCACGCCGCACGAGCTGGGTTTCCAGGACGAGCCGGTGCGCGAGCTCCCGCCCACCATCGTCTCGCCGGCGCGCGAGACGCCGGAGCCGACTCCACGGTCGGCCCGGCAATCACCGGTCGTGCCTCCGTCGATCGCCACGCCCGAACGCGACCGCACCGATGTGGTCGACCCTGGCGGCGATCCGACGCTGGTCGAGCGCGACGATCCGTAGTCAGGCTTCCGGGATCTCGATCCGGGCGAGCCAGAGTCCGGGAGCTTCGATCTCGGCCGGAGTGGGGAGGAATCGCTCGTCGCGCCACAGCGGCTCGAGGGCGTCGAACCCACTGCGTTCGACCACGCCGTCGACGAACGCCGCGCCGGCGTCGTAGGTCGCCTGGCTGATCTCGAGGCCGAACAGACGGGCGACGAAGCGGTCGGACTCGTCCGATTCGACCCGGCGACGGCGCAATGCCTCGGTGATCATGTCGTAGTTCCCCAGCAGTCGGTCGCCGAGGCTGTCCATGACGTGATCGACGTAGCCCACGACCAGCGCGATGAGGGACTCGAGGCGGGGTAGGAGCTCACGCTGCTCGTCTGTCTGCATCGCACCGAGCACGATCTCCGGATCGCCGAGGACCCGTTGGAGTTCGCCCATGGCATCGGCGTCGGTGATGTCGACGGTGCCGAGCCGCTCGACGAGCTGGTTCGAGTCGGGCCGGAACCCGGAGGCATAGTCGGTGATGAGCGTCTCGAGGCGAGCGCGCACGTGGGGTACGCCGAGCACTGCGTGGTGCGTGATCTCGTGGATGCACAGCCAGAGGCGCAGATCGCGTGCCTCGATCGACCAGTCGACGCCGAACGAATCGACGTTGGGGAGCACGAGGAGCAGCTCGTCGGACGGCTGTCGGGGCACGGGGAGGTCGTACTGCCCGAAGCTGCGCTGCGCCAGGTGACCGAGCATGCCGCCGGCGGTCACGCTCAGCATCATCGGCGCCATCGAACCCATGAGCTGACCGAGCATCGCAGTGAGCGGGTCGTCGCGGGCACCGGGTTCGTCGCTCGGAGGTGGCTGTGTGCTCGGGTCGAGGGCATCGGCGAGGGATTCGAACAGGGGACGGAACGCATCCACGCTCCGCTGCACCCATTGCGTCCGTGTCACCGGGATCACCGTCACCCCGCGCCCGGTCAGGTTCGTCGACAGTCCCGTGAGTTGCGACACGTGGAGGTCGGCAACGCGTGCCAGTTCCTCGATGTCCATGCGCTCGATCGGGTCGACGTTCTGCTCGGCCTCGCCGTTGGCCGCCAGCTGCATCGCGACCTGCCGGGTGGTGTCCCACTGGAGGCCACGCTGCCCGCTGGCACCCCCGAGGATCTTGCCGAGATCGCCGAAGAAGGGCAGTCCCTCGAAAGGATTGTCGCCATCAGCTGGACCGGGACCGCTCACGAGTTGCATCGTAGGGGCATGTCGCGTGTTGCGGTCACCGGTGCGTCCGGTCCGGTGGGTCGTCGTCTGGTGTCCAGGCTCCTCGACGACCCCTCGGTGAAAGAGGTCGTGTCCATCGATCGGAACCATGCCGGCGTCGCTGACGACCGGGTCGTCGCCCACCGGATCCAACTCAAGGGCGCCGACCTCGATCCGGTGTTCGCCGGCATCGATGTCGTGTGTCACCTGGCCGGCTCCGATCCGCTGGAGGACCGGGCTCCCGACCACGATCTGCACACCACCGCGCGGGTCCTCGACGCCGCGAGGCGTGCGGGCGTCGCCCACGTCATCGTCCGGACGTCCGCGACCGTGTACGGCGCGTGGCCGGACAATCCGGTTCCGCTGACGGAGGCGGTCACGCCTCGTCCGAACGCCGAGTCGACGTGGGTGCGGCACCGCAGGGCCATCGAGGAGCACGTGGAGGCGTTCGCCGAGTTCTCGCCCGAGGTCGTCGTCTGCATTCTGCGGCCGTGCGTCACGGTCTCCGACGCCGGTGCGGACGAACTCGGTCGCGTGCTCGCTGCCGCGCGGCTCGTCGGCACGACCGACGACGCGCCGTCCGCGCAGTTCGTCCATGCCGACGACGTGGCCAGCGCCATCGACGTCGTCCGCCGGGAGCGGGCCGACGGTGTGTTCAACGTCGCACCCGACGGCGCACTCGAAGCCGACCTGATCCGGGCGCTCGTGGGCGGCGCTCCCCGCATCGCGGTCCCCGAAGCCGTGGCCCGCCGACTCACCACGTTCGGCTGGCGCTATCAGCTGGCGCCGACGCCACCGGGATTCGTCCCCTTCGTGCGTCACCCGTGGGTCGTCGGGAATGACCGCCTCCGAGCGCTCGGGTGGGTGCCTTCGCACACGAACGAGGAAGCGTTCGTGGCCGGCCACGCCGCAGCACCCTGGGCCCAGGTCTCGCCCCAGAGGCGACAGGAACTCGCGCTCGGCGTCGCCGGCGCCGCGGTGGTCGGCATGCTCGCCGGGACGGTCGCGCTCGTCCGCCGGCGACTCCGGTCGGCTCGAGGCAGCTAGGAGGTCCTCTCGGCCAACGCCGCAGTCATCTCGACGACCCCGTCACCCCGTCGAACGTGCAGGATCACCGCGTCGCCCGGCGCTCGTCCCCGGAGTTCGGCGATCAGTTGGCTCATCGACCCGATGACCGCATCGTCGATGCCGACCACCACGTCGCCCGGTGTCAGGCCGGCCGCGGCCGCGGGGCTGTCCTCGAGCACGTCTTCGACCTTCGCGCCGCCGGAGAGGCCCATGCCGGCTGCGGCCGATGGATCGAGGTCGATCCCCTCGATGCCCAACCAGACGTGGCGGACGCGCCCGTACTCGATGAGCTGGTCGGCGGCGTGAACGGCGAGGTCGATCGGCATCGCCACGCCGTACGCGCGTTCCCGGTCGTCGGCAGCCGGCATCCCGCTGGCGATCCCGATGACCGCGCCGCTGGCGTCGAGCAGCGGCCCGCCGCGTGCGTCGACGGCTGGCGGGTCGTCGAGCAGGATCATGCCGTGGAGGACGCTTCCCTCCGGGGTGCGGAGGCGGCGGCCGAGGGCAGACACGACCGTTCGGTCGATCGATGCGCCCCAATCGCCGCCGTCGGTGTGCCCCATCACGATCGCCTCGTGACCGACGCGAACGCCTGCGGCCGTGCCCAGGGGTGCGGGCTCGAGGTCGTCGGCGTCGATCCGCAACACCGCGAGGTCGGTGGCCTCGTCCACGCCGACCACCTCGGCCGGGGTCATCGGCCAGCCCTTGAGGCGGACCTCGATCGCGTCGGCGTCGGCGACGAGGGCAGCCGTGGTCAGGAGGTGGCCGTCGCTGCGTATCACGATGGCCGTGCCCGTGACGCGGGCGTCGCCGCGGGAGATGTAGACGCCGGCGACCGACGGCGAGGTCCGCTCGGTGATCGCGTGGATGCCGTCGTCTCCGACAGAGCTGGTCACGGGCTGGATCGCGACCTGGCGCTCGACGACTCGGGTGCGGGTCGCGAAGCCGCCGAGCGCAGCGACGAGCCCGATCGAGAGCGTGGCACCGATCAGCGCCGCCGCGGTGGCGAGGACGACGGTGTTGCGACTCGACGGGACCCCGGCACCGGGAGATTCGGGCTCGCGCGCCGCCGGGGCCGCCACCTCCGAGGGATGGCGCCAGATCCGGTCTTCGGGTGGCAACGGCGGACGGAACTCGATCGGATCGTCGGTCGAGTCGTGGTCGCCGTGCCCCTCGCCGGTATCGCCCGATGGCGGCAGTGGCACCTGATCGACCCTACTGAGCCCTTCCGTCCCGCGGAGGTCGCGCCAGGTACCGTGGGGCGCGATTCGATTCGGCTGCGATGGGCGACGCCGGAAACCGGCCCACTCGAGGAACGACTGGCTGCGATGACTTCCCCGGACATGCTGGCGCCACCGGCCCATGGCGACGACTGGCTGGGCCTGTCGTCGGTGGTGCTGCCGGTGCACGCGGCTGCGACGTGGGCCGCGCGCGCCGACTGCGGGGGCATCGTGACCTTCACGGGCGCAGCGCGCGACCACAGCGAGGGCCGTCCCGACGTCGATCTGCTCGAGTACGAGGCGTACGAGACGCAGGTCGTCCCCCGGCTGGCACGGATCGCGGTCGAGGCGCGCGCCCAGTGGACCACGATCGGCCGAATTGTCATGTTGCACCGGACCGGCCAGTTGGACGTGGGCGACGTCGCGGTCGTCGTGACCGTCAGCGCGCCGCATCGCGACGACGCGTTCGCGGGGGCGCGGTTCTGCATCGACACACTCAAGGCGACGGTTCCGGTCTGGAAGAAGGAGCGCTGGGCCGAGGGGTCCAGTTGGGGACTCGAGGCCCAGCACGTCACCGACCCGGAGCGTGCGCACCAGCACGCGGGAGACGGATCCTGATGGTCGTGACGATCGTGGTGATCGTGGGGATCATCGGCATCGGCGTCGGCATCCTCGCGTTCCGGTCCCGGACCGAGAAGGGAATCGAGTCGGGCATCACCTCGTTCCGGCGTGAGCTGCACGCGTTGGCGCCCCACCCGGATGAGGACCATCGGCTCTCGATCCCGGAGCGGACCCCGGACGAGGCCCGTGGCCTGACGATCATGCCCGACGAGGTCGGAGACGTGGTCGAAGACGAGTCTGTCGACGACGAGGCGGTCGGGGACGACGCCCCGTCGGTGGAGACGACGGCGCCCGAGATCGACGAGCCCGAGGTTGTCGAGCCCGAGATCGACGAGCCCGAGGCGGCCCCCGCCGAGTCGACCGAACGTCCGGACGCCTGACCATGGCCCGCGATCTGGCCATCGACCTCGGAACGGCCAACACCCTCGTGTACGCCAAGGGCCACGGCATCGTGATGAACGAGCCGACCGTCATCGCGCTGAACAAGCGAAACGGCGATGTGCTGGCCATGGGCGCCGAGGCGTGGCAGATGATCGGTCGGACGCCGAGCTACATCGTGGCCGTCCGGCCCCTGCGGCAGGGGGCGATCACCGACTTCGACATCACGCAGCGCATGATCCGCCTGATCCTCCAGCGCGCCGGCGTCAACCGCTTCAATCGCCCACGGGTCGTCATCTGCGTGCCGTCGGCCATCACCGAGGTCGAACGTCGGGCCGTGACCGAGGCTGCTCGGCGCGCCGGTGCCGCCGACGCCCAGCTGCTCGAACAGCCCATGGCGGCAGCCATCGGCGCCGAACTCCCCATCCACGAACCGGTCGCGAACATGGTCATCGACGTGGGGGGCGGGACGAGCGAGACCGCGCTCATCAGCCTGGGCGGAATCGTCGCGCTCCAGGCGGTGCGCGTCGGCAGCTTCGACATCGACGCAGCGATCCAGCACTACATCCGTCGCGAGTACGGCATCGCCATCGGCGAACGCACCGCAGAGGAGATCAAGATCGCCATCGGCTCGGCCTGGCCCGTCGACGACGACGTACGCGCCGAGGTGCGCGGTCGCGATCTCATGAGTGGGTTGCCGAAGACGGTCATCCTCACCACTCCCGAGGTGCGCGAGGCGATCGCCGAACCGGTCACGGCCATCATCGAATCGGTGATCTCGTGCCTGGGCAACGCCCCGCCCGAACTCGCCCACGACCTCATCGGTCAGGGCATGTACCTCGTCGGTGGCGGCGGGATGCTCAAGGGACTCGACGTGCGGATATCGGTCGAGACGGACATCCCCGTGACCTTGGTCGAGCAACCCCTCGAAGCCGTCGTGTTCGGCGCCGGTCGGTGCATCGAGCGCTACGACGACCTCAAGGTGATGTTCATGGGCGGGCGGCTCTGAGCACGCCGGCACGATCCGTCGCGGTGTGACTCGTGTCTCAGCGTCGCTGGTACTGTCGGACGCGTCATGACAGCTCGTCACGCACGGCCGGTCCGGCAGCACCCGTGGCCGGTTGACCATCGCCCAGGGGGCTCTCACCATCGCCATCGCTGACGCACCAGCGGCCGGGCCGTCGATACTCACGGTCACCAATCTCGAGGTCTTCTACAACGACGTCATCCTCGGCCTCCGGGGTCTGTCGCTCGACGTTCCGGACGGCCAGATCGTCGCGCTCCTCGGGAGCAACGGTGCCGGCAAGACGACCCTGCTGCGTGCTGTGACGGGCCTGCTCGAGCATCACGAAGCCGAGATCACCAAGGGCACCGTCTCGCTCCGGGGCACGGACATCACCGATGCAGGAGCATCGGAGATCGTCCGATCCGGCGTTGCCCAGGTCATGGAAGGCCGTCGCATCTTCGCCGAACTCACCGTCGACGAGAACCTCCGGGCCGGCGCCTTCACGGTGCGGGACCGAGGCACGATCTCCGCCAACCATCAACGGGTCATGGACATGTTCCCCGTCCTCGCCGAGCGGCGCAGGTCGGTGGCCGGCTACCTGTCCGGCGGCGAGCAGCAGATGTTGGTCATCGGCCGCGCGCTGATGTCATCGCCGCAACTCCTCCTGCTCGACGAACCGTCGCTCGGCCTCGCGCCGCTCATCGTCGAACAGATCAAGGACATCATCGTGGCCCTCAACGAGCAGGGCACCAGCGTGCTCCTGGTCGAGCAGAACGCGGTCATGGCGCTCTCGATCGCCCATCACGGGTACGTGATCGATACCGGCAAGGTGGTGCGCGACGGGCCGGGTCGCGAGCTCCTCGCCGACTCCGAGGTCCAGGAGGCCTATCTGGGCACCGGGGAGAGCCGCGTGTCGTTCCGCGATGTCAAGACGTACCGGAAGAAGCGGAGGTGGTCCTGATGGCTCCCGCCACCACCAGCGTTCCGCCCATGCTGACGGTCACCGACGTCGTCCTTCGTTTCGGCGGTGTCACCGCACTGGACGACGTGAGCTTCGAGGTGTATCCGGGCGAGTTGTTCGCCATCATCGGCCCGAACGGGGCGGGCAAGACGTCGATGTTCAACTGCCTCAACGCCGTCTACGTCCCCCAGCAGGGCAAGATCGTGCTCGACGGCGACGATGTCACGGGCAAGAAGCCGGCCGAGACGGCCCGGATGGGTATTGCTCGGACGTTCCAGAACCTCGGCCTGTTCGCGAACCTCGACGTGATCGACAACCTGATGCTCGGCCGCCACAACCGGATGAAGACCGGCTTCCTGGCCGGTGCACTCTGGCTGGGAAGGGCTCGTCGCGAGGAGATCGAGCACCGACGTCGGGTCGAGGAGATCATCGAGCTGCTCGAGCTGCAGGTGGTCCGCAAACAACCCGTCGGACTGCTGCCGTACGGCGTCCAGAAGCGGATCGAACTCGGCCGGGCGTTGGCCATGGACCCCCGTCTCCTCCTGCTGGATGAACCCGTCGCCGGCATGAACCTGGAAGAGACCCAGGACATGGCCCGCTACATCATCGAGATCCAGGAGGAGCTCGGGCTGACCATGATCCTCGTCGAACACGACATGCCGCTGGTCATGGACCTGGCCGACCGGGTGATGGCGCTCGACTTCGGGACGCCGATCGCGACCGGTCCCCCGGCCGAGATCCAGGACAACCCGCGCGTCATCGAGGCATATCTCGGACAGCCCGCGGACGCAACCGCGCGAGACGCCGTCCACCACGTGCTCGAGAGCCGTCACCACGCCGAGACGGAAGGGGAGGGCGTCCGATGACCGCGGTGGCCGAACGTTCCGAGGCGGTCGCCGGGGATCCGGAGTCTGCGAGCAGCCTCCCCGCGATCCTGCTCGCCCGTGCCGTGCAGACACCCGATCGGGTGGCGTTGCGCTCCAAGGACTTGGGCCGCTGGCGGGAGGTCGACTACGCGACGCTCGCCGAACGATCAGCCGCAGTGGGTATGGGGCTCGTCGCGCTGGGCGTCACCGTTGGCGACGCGGTCGCCATCCACGCCGAGAACCGCCCGGAGTGGGTCGAAGCCGATCTCGGCATCCAGGGCATCGGCGCGGTCGCGGTCGGCGTGTATCCAACGAGCCCGGCGGCCGAATGTGAGTACCTGCTCGGGCACTCCGAGTCCGTCGTGCTCTTCGCCGAGGACGAGGAGCAGGTCGACAAGGCGCTCGAGGTGCGAGCGAACCTTCCCCGCCTGCGGCACATCGTGGTGTTCGACGCGCGCGGCGTGCGCTCCATCGACGAAGACCCCATGCTCCTGCGATACGAGGAGTTCCTCGCCCTCGGCCGCGACAACGGTGGCCTCGACCGCTGGCGCGACGAGGTGGCTCGTGTCGGCCCGGAGGACGTCTCGATCATCGTCTACACGTCGGGTACGACCGGTCCGCCCAAGGGTGCACAACTCTGCCAGCGCAACCTGTTGTCGGCGATCTCGACCTATCGGGAGCTCTACGACGTCAGTCGACATGACGAGGTGCTCTCGTACCTCCCGCTGTGTCACATCGCCGAGCGCCTGGTCTCGGTCATCAATGCGCTCGGCGCCGGGTACGTCGTGAACTTCGGCGAGGGCGGCGAGTCGTTCAACACCGATCTCCAGGAGGTCCAACCGACCTTCCTCCTCGGTGTGCCGCGGGTGTGGGAGAAGATGCTCGCCGGGGTCACGCTCCGGGTCGAGGACTCGTCACGACTCAAGCGAGCCTTCTACCGCTTCTGGCTCGCGCAGGGTCACACCGTCGCCGAGCACCGGCGGCACGGTCGCTTCGGCGCGCTGGACCGCATCCGTCACGCCCTCGGATGGGCACTGCTCTACCGATCGTTGCGAACCAAGCTCGGGCTCGGCCGGATCCGGGTGGCGCTCTCCGGTGCCGCGCCGATCGCCCCGCAGGTCCTGGAGTACTTCTGGTCGATCGGCGTCCCGGTCCGCGAGGGCTACGGCCAGACCGAGAACACCGCCCAGGCCACGGGGATGCCGGCCGACGACGTCCGGCTCGGCACGGTCGGCACGGCCATCCCCGGCGTCGAGATCCGCATCGCCGACGACGGCGAGATCCTGACCCGGAGCGATGGCGTCTTCGTGGGCTATCTGAAGAACGCCGAAGCCAATGCCGAGACCATCGACGCCGAGGGCTGGCTCCACACGGGTGACGTCGGAACGGTCGATGCTGACGGGTACCTCACGATCACCGACCGCAAGAAGGACATCATCATCACGGCCGGTGGGAAGAACATCAGCCCGTCAGAGATCGAGAACCGGCTGAAGGTGTCGCCGTTCGTCCAGGAGGTGATCGTCGTCGGTGATCGTCGCAAGTACCTGACCGCGCTCGTCGCCGTCGATCCCGAGATGGTCGGCAACTGGTGTACGCGAGAAGGCCTGTCGTTCACGACACTCGACGACCTGACGAAGAAGCCAGAGGTGGTCGCGCTCGTGCAGGGCGTGGTCGACGAGGCCAACGCCGAACTCGCCCAGGTCGAGACGATCAAGCAGTTCACGTTGCTCTCCAAGGAGCTCGACCACGGAGACGGTGAGGTCACCGCGACCCAGAAGGTCAAGCGAGCCGCCATCGCACGTGACTACGCCGACGTGATCGAGGCCATGTACTGATGGGGAAGTTCCTCGACCTCACTGCCAACGGCGTGGCCACCGGGATGATCTACGCGTTGATCGCGCTCGGCTTCGTCATCATCTACAAGGCGACGCACGTCCTGAACTTCGCCCAGGGTGGCCTGGTCGCGCTCGGCGCGTACTTCACCTACAACGCCTCGGTGACCTGGGGCCTGCCGTTCCCACTCGCCTGCGTGCTCGGCGTGCTGATGACCGCGGCCCTCGGCGTCGTGGTCGAGCGCCTGGTCCTGCAGCGCATGGTGGGCCAACCGGTGTTCGCGGTGATCATGGTCACGATCGGCCTCCTGTTCATGATGAATGCCTTCATCGAGGCCGTCTGGGGTGCCGAACGGCTCAACCAGGGCGACCCCTGGGGTCTGCAGACCGTGCGCATCGGCGATGTCGCGCTCGAGCACCGTGAACTGTGGGCGATGGGCACAGCCCTGGTGATCCTCGCGGCGTTCTTCGCCTTCTTCCGCTTCAGCCCGCTGGGCGTCGCCATGCGGGCGACGGCGGTCGACCAGGAGGCGGCGACCGCGCAGGGCATCAGCCCCCGCATGATCTTCGCCCTGTCGTGGGGCATCGCCGGCGGTGTCGGCGCCGTCGCCGGGATCTTCCTCACCACCGGGAGTCGAGCCGCCGAACCGGCCGTCGGACTGATCGCCCTGGTCGCGTTCCCGGCCATCATCCTCGGTGGGCTCGACTCACCCATCGGCGCGGTCGTCGGCGGGATCATCATCGGGATCACCCAGAACCTGACCGGCGGCTACATCAACACCAACTTCGAGGACGTCGTCGGCACCACGTTCGACCGCGTCATGCCCTACGTGGTCATGATCGTCATCCTGCTCGTTCGGCCGTACGGGCTCTTCGGCACGAAGGAGGTGCAGCGAATATGAGTGTCTCGACCCCATCGAGGCGGCGGTTGCGCAACCTGCGCATGCCGACGAGCTACGCCGACGATCTCCGTCTCCTGCCCTCACGCTGGCTCCGGGTCAGCGTCGCGGTGGGCGTGCTCTTCATCCTGTCGCTCCCGTTCTGGACGCCCGAGTTCTTCGTCAACGAGAGCGTGTGGAACCGCCTGTGGGTGACCATCGGCATCTTCACCATCGGTGCATTGGGCCTCAACCTGCTCACCGGGTTCACGGGCCAGGTCTCGCTCGGCCATGCGTTCTTCATCGGTGCCGGCTCCTACGCGTCAGCACAGTTCGGCGCAGAATGGGGCGTCCCGCTCGCCGGATGGCTGCTGATGTGTGCCGCCGTCGGCGCGATCGTCGGCACAGTCATCGGCCCGTTCGCACTCCGACTCCGCGGCGACTATCTGGTGATCATCACCTTCGGTCTCGTCATCATCGGCCAGCACCTGTTCAGCAACTGGGATTCGGTCACCGGGGGTGGCAGCGGTGTCAACTTCCAGGCCCCGACCACCCTGGTGCCGGGCGTCGACTTCGCCGAGATCACGCTCTTCGGCCACGAGTTCTCGCGCGACGAAGGGTTCATCTACCTGGTGTGGCTCGTGGCGCTGATCAGCATCGTGCTGGTCAAGAACATCGTCCGGACTCGTCCCGGTCGTGCCTTCCAGGCCGTGCGCGACCGCGATCTCGCGGCCGAGGTCATCGGTGTCTCCTTGTTCCGCTACAAGGTCGGCGCATTTGCCATCTCCTCAGCACTGGCCGCAGTGGCCGGCGGGCTCTTCGGCGCCCACGCACAGTTCGTCGAGCCGACGCAGTTCAGCATCTTCCTGTCGATCGAGTACGTGGCCATCATCATCATCGGCGGTCTCGGCACGGTGTTCGGGACGGTGCTCGGCGCCGTCTTCTTCGAGCTCTTGCCCGAGGTCGTCAACAAGGGCCTCGAGTTCTACGTCCCCCCGTTCGTCAAGGACCCCAACGACCCCCTCGCCACGAAGGGTGTCATCACCGTCGACAACCTCGAACAGATGCTGCGCGGTCTGGTGATCGTGCTGTTCTTGATGTTCGAGCCCCGAGGACTCGCTGCCATCTGGCGGCGCGTGAAGACCTACTTTCTGACCTGGCCGTTCAGCTACTGATGCAGTTCGTCGCTGACGGTGGTCGCAAGCAGGACCCCATCCCCATGACCCCGATACATCGACAGAGAGAGAGACCATGAGACCCACGAGCAAAGTGCTTCGTCTGCTCGCCGCACTGCTGGCCCTGGCGCTCGTCGCCGCAGCGTGCGGTGACGACGACGACAACGCTGGCGGCGGCGACACCGGCGGAACCGACACCGACCAACCCAGCGGCGGCGGCGAAGAGGTCGGCGTCGACCGAGATGCAGGGACGATCAGCCTCGGCGTGATCACTCCACTGACCGGCCCCGTCTCGATCATCGGCCTGCCGCTGTCCAAGGGTGCCCAGGTCTACTGGGACAGCGTGAACGCCGACGGTGGCGTCGGCGGCGAGCTCATGGTCGAGCTCGTCACCGAGGACAACGAATACAACCCGCAGACCACTGTCGACGTCTACAACCGGATCAAGGGCGACGTCGCACTGTTCGGCCAGATCCTCGGCACGCCGCCGACCCAAGCGGTGCTTCCCCAGCTCTCGAGCGACAACATCCTCGCAGCGCCGGCATCGCTCGACGCCGAGTGGGTCGGCGAGGAGTACCTGATCCCGGTGGGTGCGCCCTACCAGATCCAGTCGGCCAACGGCCTGACCTGGTGGCACGAGACACAGTCCGAGGGCGATGACACCTACTGCGCCATCATCCAGGACGATCCGTACGGTGACGCCGGACTCGCGGGCTTCGAGACCGCAGCCGACGACCTCGGCATCGAGGTCGCCGAGGTCGCCCGCTACGCGGGTGGCGCCGAAGACGTCACCGCCCAGGTCGGCCAGCTCAGCGACGCTGGGTGCACGGTCAACCTGATCGTGTCCACGCCGTCCGACACCGGCACCGTCTTCGGTGCCGCTGCCGGTGCCGAGTACACGCCCACGTGGCTCGGCCAGTCGCCGAGCTACATCGGCGCACTCGCCGCCAGCCCCCTCGCTCCGTACCTGGAGGCCACCTTCTACCTGCTCGCAGAGGGGACCGAATGGGGCGACACCGAGACCCCGGGCATGGTCGACATGATCGCCGACCAGGAGGAGTACGCGCCGGACCAGGAGCCCGACACGTTCTTCATCTTCGGCTACGCCCAGGCCAAGGCGGTGCACGCCGTCCTCGAGAAGGCGTTCGAGGATGGGGACCTCAGCCGCGACGGCCTCAAAGCCGCGCTGGAGAACGTCGGCGACGTCAACTTCGACGGCCTCTTCGGTGACTACACCTACGGTCCGCCTGCGGACCGCGTCGCACCGAAGGAGACCACCATCTTCAAGTTCAACCCCGACGGTCCCGCCGGGCTCGAGAAGTTGGAGACGGTCACGTCGCCCTCGGCCGAGGGCTTCGACTTCAGTTCCTGACGCGCGATGCGCTGCGTCGCCCGGGGCCCCGTTCCATCTCGGTGGGGCGGGGCCCCGTCTCCTCGCTCAGGCGAGGAGATCCTCGGCGATCTGACGGACCTGTCGGTCGCGATCGTCGAGAGCGCGGCGGAGCGCTGCGTCGACCTGGGGACCCTCGAACGCAGCAAGCGCCACCACGGCTCGACGTCTGAGCGTGGCGCGCTCGTCGAGCGCGGCCAGTATCGCCGGGAGGCCCACGGGATCACCGATGGCGCCGAGGGCCGCCACAGCGGCTTCGCGCACCAAGTGCTCGTCGTGTCCGGTCGCAACCCGCGCAAGCACCTGCGCCGCCGTGGTCTCGGGCGGGACGCGTTCGCCGCTCGCCCATGCGGCGGTCTCGGCGACGACCGGGTCAGGGTCGTCGATCAGGGACACGATCGACGGGGGACGATCCCCGGGGCGCCCCGCCGCGATGGTCGCCGCCCGCCGACGCACGCCCGCCTCGGGGTCGCGGAGCGCGTCCTCGAGTTCGCCGACGTGCACGGCGTCCAGGCGCGCCAATGCGCCCAGTGCGGTTGATCGAACCGAGCCCGAGGGGTCGCCGAGCAGCGTTCGTGCCGTGCGCACGTCTCCGGTGTGCCCGGCCACGGCAGCGGCTCGCCGCCGAGCCGCACCGTCGGCGCTCATCAGATCGCGTTGCCGATGAGCTCGGCTGCACCACCGACGATCGCACCGAGCAGTGCGGCGATGCCCACACCGATGACCACCACGATCACCACGAGGCCGACCAGGCTGAGCACGCGGCGTGCGATCGACGGCCGGACGAGATCGGCCAGTCGTCCCTCGACGGCCGTCTGAGACGCCGGCACCGAACCCCGCTGGCGTCGTCGCCACGGTCCGGACGACCTGCCTCGCAACGGTGGCGGCTCGTCGTCGGTCTCCGGTTCGGGGTTCGGTCGAGGAGCGCCTTCGCGGACCGGTGTCGCGTCCGCCACGGCGACGGCGGCGGCGGTCCGGCCGCGTCGGGATCCACCGCCGTTCGTGGCAGGCTTTCTCTCGGCCATGGACACGGCCAAGAGGCCGACGCCACCACCGAGTACCACGAGCAGGATCAACGTGAGCACAGACGAAGCGATGGTACCGGCGGACGCCGAGACGGTCGGGGCATCGGCGCCTGTCCGTCGCCGGGTCTGGCGGTGGTGGTTGGCCGGGGGCGTGCTGTTCGCGTTGGCTGGAGCGGTCCTCGCTGCGGTCACGGTGACGATCCCGTACTACGAGTTCCGACCGGGATCCGCACGTCCCATCGCTGGGCTGGTCGAGGTGTCCGACGTGGAGTCCTACCCGCCCCAGAGCGACCTCGCCTACACCACGGTGTCGTTGCGTCACAGCACCGTGGCGTCGTACCTCGCGGCCATGTTCGACGACGACATCGAGATCGTGGAGGACACCGTCGTCCTGGGCGACCGGTCCGAGACCGAGAACCGTCAGTTCAACCTGCAGCTGATGGACACGTCGAAACAGGACGCGATCCGCGTTGCGCTCGTCGCGCTGGGCTACGACGTCCCGATCACCGTGAGCGGCATCGTGGTCGTGCGGGTATTGGAGGGGTCGGCCGCCGATGGGCTCCTGGCGGTCGGCGACGCGATCGTGTCGATCGACGGTGAAGAACTGGCGGTCGCGTCCGACGTCGCCCGGATCATGGACCCCAAGCAGCCCGGTGACGTGGTCACCCTGGGGGTCGAGCCCCCCGATCGATCAGAGATCCGTCCGGTCGAGGTCACCCTCGGCGCCGCACCCGACGACCCGAATCGGGGTGTCATCGGGATCGAGCTCCAACCGCGAGACCCGAACTACGAGTATCCGTTCCCGATCGACATCGACTCGGGCAGCGTCGGCGGTCCCTCGGCCGGTCTCGCGTTCTCGCTCGGCATCATCGACGTGTTGACCCCGGGCGAACTCACCGGCGGCCTCGACGTCGCGGTGACCGGCACGATCGACCGCGACGGCAACGTCGGCACGGTCGGCGGTGTGGTGCAGAAGACCGCAGTCGTGACCGGCGCCGGCTACGACGTGTTCCTGGTCCCCCGCGATGAGGTGGACGACGTGCGCGCCCGGGCCGGAGACGACCTCCAGGTCATCCCGGTCGACACCCTGGACGAGGCCCTCGACGCCCTGGCCTCGCTGGGTGGGAGCGGTTTCGAGATCGCGGCTGCGCCCCGATGATCGCTCTCGACGCCTGATCGACCGGCTCGTCGACGTGTCGAGGGTCGCCGGCCGAGCCCGAGCCCGGGAATAGGGTTGCGGGGATGACTGACGACCCGCGTATCGACCCGGCAGACCTGCGGGCGGTCCGGTTTCCCGGGTCGTTCCGTCGGTACGAGGCCCGTGCCGTCGACGAGTTCCTCGAGTCGGTCGCGCAGCGGATCGAGTCCACCAACGACATCGTCGACGATCTCCGTCGCCAGCTCGAGGACTCGGGCGTGCACGCCGCGGGCGGATCCACGGCATTCACCCTCCTCCCACGCGAGGAGCCGGTGTTCGACGCTTCGGACGCACCGGATACACCGGGCCCGGAGCCCGCACGGTCAGCGATGGCGCCGTCGGACGCACCGAATCTGGGGACGCTGAGCGACGACGAGCTGGTCGGGCTGGTGGGTCAGGAGACCGCACACGTCCTGTCGACTGCCCGCCACGCCGCCGACGACATCCGATCGAAGGCCGAGGAGTCCGCGGCCCGAGTGATCCGTGAAGCCACGGCCGAGTCCAAGCGGCTGGTCGACGAGGCAGAGCAGCGATCGGTCGAACTGACGGCCGAGGCACAGTCGGTGCGCGACGCCGCGGTCGGGGCGGCCGAGGAGGAGGGGCGACGTCTCCGGGCCGAGGCCGAGGCGGCAGCGGAGCAGATCCGGGTGCAGGCCGATGCCGAGGCGGAAGCGGCAACCGAACACGCAACACGGATCCGCGGCGAGGCCGAGACCGAGGCGGCGCGTGCGATCGAAGAAGCACGTGAAGAGGGCCGAACCATGGTCGGTGAGGCCAAGGAGGTCCGGGCCCGGATCCTGGCCGACCTCCAGCGACGACGCGACGCGGGCCGCTCGCAGGTCGAGCGCCTCGCCGCTGGTCGGGGGCGACTGCTCGATGCATACGCCACCGTGCGCGCCAACGTCGACGACATCACCACCCAACTCGACAGCGCGCTGGTCGAGGAGCCCGAGCCCGAATCCGTCGATCTCGAATCCGAGATCGACGGCGCTGCTGCCCACGTCGCCGCGGCGGAGGCCGAGCGCGCGGCTGCGTCCGCGGCCGACGACGAAACCGACGAACTCGACGATGCCGACGCGATGGATGACGGCGTGGTCGACGAACCTGCGCCCGACGCACCTGCGGAAGGCTCGGCGACGGCCGACGAGACCGAGGCGGATGCGCCGTACGACCATGCGGGGGTGGCGGATGAGGACGGGTCGGTCGACGAGCGATCGGACGACCACGACGCGACCGGCGACCCGGACGATGGCGCGGAGGACGATTCGGAGGACGGCGACGTCGATGCGCTGTTCGAACGGATCCGGTCCGGACGGGCCGAGTCGGTGGCACGAGCACAGCAGGTACTTGGCGACGACGAGGGTTCCCCGCCCACACCCGAGTCCGAGCCCGAGCCCGAGTCCGCGGGAGCACAGGAGGCCGACACGATCGCGGACGAGGGCGGCGGCGCCGACCAGGTCCCCGTCGACATGTTGGCGGTCGGTCCGGTGCACGAACACCGGAGCGAGGTCGTCTCGAAGCTCGAGAAGTCGTTGTCGCGAGCGCTCAAGCGCCACCTCGCCGACGAGCAGAACGAGGTGCTCGACGCCCTCCGACAGACCGAATCGACCGATGCCGGCGATCTGTTGCCGGTGCGCGACGCTCAGGTCGGCGGCTATGCCGACGTGGCGATCAAGGGCCTCGCTGCCGCGGCGAAGGCCGGCGCATCGTCGACCGATGGCGTCGAGGCCGACGTCGGACCCCTGGCCGTGCGCTTGGCCGAGTCGCTGGTCGACCCGTTCCGGCGTCGTATCGAGGACAGCGCAGCCGATGTCGAGGGCGATGCCGACGCCCTCGACGAGCGACTCCGTGCGCTGTACCGGGAATGGAAGGTCGAGCGCATCGGCCCTGTCGTGTCCGACGCGCTCTTGTCGGCCTTCGGGGCCGGACAACTCGCCGCTGCGCCCGACGGGGCTCGGCTGCGTTGGCTCATCGACCCGGAACAGGGTCCATGTCCCGACGCGCAGGACAATGCGCTCGCCGGAGCGGTCACCAAGGGCGAGTCGTTCCCCACCGGCGATGCCTGTCCGCAGGCGCATCCCGGTTGTCGCTGTCTCCTCGCGGTGGAGTGAATCGCGCTCGACGGACCCTCGCGCAAGGGTCCTGAGCGCCCGTCGGTAGGATCGGACGCCACATGCGTCCCCCGTCTGACATGCCCCAGCCCCGTCGTCGAACACCCCGCACCCGTGGTGACGGTTCGAACCGCGGTCGCACGATCCTCATCGTCGCCGCCATCGCGCTGTTCTTCCTGATCACGTCGCTACGCGGCATCGCCGGCTTCTACACCGACTTCCTGTGGTTCGACTCCCTCGGCTACGACGGTGTCTGGTCCGGGGTGCTCGGCGCCAAGGTCTCGCTCGCGGTCATCTTCGTCGCAGCGTTCTTCGTCGTGTGCTGGGTGAACCTCTACATCGCCGACCGGCTGGCCCCGAAGTTCCCGCCCGCAGGTCCCGAACAGGACGCGCTCGACCGCTTCCGCGACGCCATCGGACACCGCACCGGTCTGTTCCGTGCAGTGGTCGCCTTCGTGCTCGCCCTGCTCATGGGCGTCGGGATGAGTCAGGAGTGGCGCGAGTGGCTGCTCTTCACCAACGGCGGAGACTGGGGCCGGTCCGATGCGCAGTTCTCGACCGACATCGGCTTCTACGTTTTCAAGCTCCCGTTCCTGAAGTCGGTCACCGACTGGGCCTTCGCGTCGGTCCTGATCGTGCTCGTGGTCACGATCGCCGCGCACTTCGCCAACGGCGGGATACGGGTCCAGCCGACCGGGCCCGGGAAGGTGAGCCCCACGGTCACGTCGCAGGTCAAGGCGCACATGTCCGTGCTCCTCGGCGTGCTCGCCCTCATCCGAGCCGCCGGCTACATGCTCGAGCGCTACGAGCTCACGACCTCGACCCGTGGCGTGGTCGACGGCGCCGGCTTCACCGACGTCAACGCACAACTGCCGGTCCTGAACCTGCTGATCCTGATCTCGGTCGCCTCGTTCGCCCTGTTCATCGTGAACATCTGGCGCCGTGGCTGGGTGCTCCCGATCCTCGGTGTCGGTCTGTGGGGCCTGGTCGCCGTGGTGGCCGGCGGGATCTACCCGCAGGTGATCCAGCGGTTCCAGGTGTCACCGAACGAGTTGTCGAAGGAGAGCGAGTTCATCGACCGCAACATCGCGGCGACCCGTGACGCGCTCGGTCTGGGGGAGGTCGACACCACCAGCTACGAACTGACCCGCGACGAATCCGATGTGAACCTGTCCGACAACATCGAGACGGTGCAGAACATCCGCCTGTGGGACCCCTCGTCGGTCGTGCTCGGCCAGACCTTCCCGCGGCTCGAGGAGTTGTTGCCGTACTACACGCTCAATGACGTCGACGTCGACCGCTACACGATCGACGGGGAACTGAGCCAGGTCGTGCTGTCGGCTCGGGACCTCGACTCGACCGGGCTGCCCCAGTCGTCGTGGGAAGCCGAACACATCATCTACACCCACGGCTACGGCATGGTGCTGGCCTCCGGGACCACCAAGACGGCACAGGGTCGCCCCGATTTCGCGCTCCAGCAGGTGCCGGTCAGGGAGAACACCGACCTCGAGCTCACTCGACCGCAGATCTACTTCGGCGAGAACCTCCGCGGCTACGTCATCACCGGTGGAACCCGTGAGGAACTCGATTTCCAGGACGGCGCCGACACGACGAACACGGTCTACGACGGCCCCGACGGCGTGGACATCGGCGGGATCGTCGACAAGGCCGCGTTCGCCCTCCGATTCGGCGACTACAACCCGTTGATCTCGAACCTGATCGACAGCGACTCGAAGATCCACTACATCCGTGACGTCCGCGAACGGGTCGAGACGTTGGCGCCGTTCCTCGAGTTCGACGCCGATCCGTACCCGGTCATCAACGACGCCGGCGAGATCATCTGGATCCTCGACGCCTACACGACGAGCAATCGGTATCCGTACGCCCAACGCGCCGACAACAGCGGCTTGCCGGGCGCGACCGGGCTCGACGGTCGCTTCAACTACGTCCGCAACTCGGTCAAGGCCGTGGTCGACGCCTACGACGGCAGCGTCGACTTCTATGTGATCGACGAGGAGGATCCGGTCATCGCGGCGTGGCGTAGCGCCTTCCCCGAACTGTTCACCGACTTCGACCAGATGCCCGAAGACCTGCTCGACAATCTGCGCTACCCCGAGGACCTGTTCCGGGTGCAGACCAACATGTGGGGCGACTACCACGTCACCAGCGCGAGCACCTTCTACAACAACAACGACGCCTGGAACGTCGCCCTCGACCCGGGCACAGCCGGCGCCGGTCCGGCGACCCAGACGACCAACGCCGCCGGGCAGCCCGTCGGTCCATCCGTGGGTGCCCGCATCGATCCGTACTACCTGCTCACGCAGCTGCCCGGAGAGGACCGGGCCGAGTTCGTGATGCTGCGCACCTTCGTGCCGGTGGGCAACGACCAGAACCAGCTGTTGACCGCGTTCATGGTCGCCCGGTCCGACCCGGGGCACTACGGCGAACTGGTCAGCTACGAGATGCCACGCCAGAACCGACCCGACGGTCCGGCCATCGTCGCCGACGCCATCCAGTCCGATCCCACGGTGTCCGAGCAGCAGACGCTGCTGGGTGGGAGCGGCTCGGAGGTCAAGTTCGGCAACTTGATCCTCGTTCCGGTCGACAACGCCCTGGTCTACGTGCGTCCATTCTACGTCGAGTCCGACCAGGTCCGGATCCCCGAGCTCAAGAAGGTCGTCGCGTTCTACGAGTCCGACGTGGCCATCTCCAACACGCTCGCCGGCGCGCTCGGCCAGTTGTTCGACGAGGTCCCGAACCTCGATGAGATCGTCGACGAGCCAGATCCCGACCCCAACAATCCGGACGGCTCCCCGCCGGATCAACCAGGGGAGCCGGGCCCGGAGCTCGGCGTGAACGAACAGGCGGCGCAGCTGCTCGAGGACGCCGAGGAACTGTTCCAGGAGTCACGCGACGCGCTCGCCGAGAGCGACCTCGGGACCTACCAGTCGAAGAACGACGAGGCCGAGAGCAAGGTGAGCGAGGCGCTGGAGCTCCTCGCCCAGTCGACCACGACGACCACCGGGCCGCCGGACGCCACGACCACCACGGTCGCACAGGAGGAGGCGCTGGCGCCCCGCAACTGATCCCGGTGGGCTAGAAGCCAGTGTCGACCGGTGTGCGGCGAAGGTCGATCTCGTCGTCGAGACTTCCCCGCACCTCGCTGCGCACCGCGTCGATGCGGGCGGCGATGTTGATCTCCAACCGGGACAGTTCGGCTGCGACCTTCGCGGTGTGCGTCCGGGCGTCGGTCATGTCGTTGTGAGTCGGGCCGTCGAATCGATCGCCCAACGTCAGGGACATCGCGTCGACTCGGTGCTCGAGGTGCACGATCGACGAGTGGAGCTGGGCTGACTGCGTCGCCAGCATCTGCAGGGCCCGCTCCGTGCGGGCGAGCGCCGGTGCCGCGGCCACCGGGACCGGCACGAGTGCGTGCTCGTCGGAGGTCGCAGGAGCGGGGCGCGAGCGTCGGAACCAACCCATGCTCGACCACGGTACGGATCCGGGGCGGTTCCGTTGGTGGATGGGCGTTCAGGGGTAGGGAGCGACGACCTCGTCCACGAGCCGAGTCGACGGTGTGTCGGCGACCGAGCCGTCGTCCATGATCTCGCGCAGGGCCGCGACCGGTTCGGTGTCGTGGAACCAGTCGGGGTCGCCGTGGTCGACCGACCGGTTCGAGGGCATCGTCCAGTAGCTGGCTTCGAGGGCGATGCCTGTCGGATCGTTGAAGTAGATCGACCGGATGAATCCGTGGTCGACGACGTCGGTGACCTCGCAGTCGTGTTCCTTGAGCCGTCGTTGGAGCGACTCGAGCGCAGCCTCGTCGGGCAGGTTGAGCGACAGGTGGTCGAACTGGCTGGCTCCCGCCGGGTACGGGATGCCGGCCGGTTTGGCGAAGGTCTCGAGATGGGCGTCGAGGTATTCGAAGAACGCCACCGTCTGGCCGGAGCCGACGCGGAAGAAGTAGTGCTTGAAGCCGGGTGCGCCCACCGTGGCGATGATCTCGGCGCCGAGGACGCCGTGCCAGAACCGCACGGTGGCATCCATGTCGTCGGTGACCAGAGCGAGGTGGTTGATGCCGTTCCAGGCCGGTCGGGTCTCGTCAGTAGCCATACGAACAAGCGTAGAACCAGTGACGGCGTGCTGCTCGTCGTTCACTCGACGCGACCATCGGGCCACGATGTCTCGGGGATGCCGAGGTGGTCGAGCGTCGCTTCGAGCTCTCGTCCGAGCTCTCGTGGCAGGTGTTCGAGGGCCTGCCGGCGGAGCATGGAGAGCGGCGGGCAGCGAGTGAGCACGAATCGTGCGAAGGCGCCTTCGTCGAGCCAGCGTGCATCGTCGGCGGTCAGTTCGGGCACGTCGAAGCTGCCGTTGACCACGAGGGTCCGCAGGCGATGCCACGTGCAGACCCGGACGAACGCCGTCGCCGCATCGATCATCTCGTCGCCATCGGACGCAGGGTCGCCGTCGCCGCCGAGCACGCCCAGGGCGGGGTGGGCACGAGCGATCTCGGACCACGCCGAGGGCGACGCGCCACCGAGGATCGCGGACAGCCATTCGATCGTCCAGTAGACGTCGGTTCCACACGGCGGTGGTGCGGTCGGGAGCCCGAGCGCCAGCCGGAGCAGGTCGATCTGCTCGCCGACGACCTCCTCGCCGTCGAGTCGCTCGGTCAGGGTCGGGTCGTCGTGGACGACGGTCCGGTGCGCGACCTCGCCGCTGCGGGACAGGAGGGTGACGGAGTGCACGCGCTGTCGACGTGGGGCCAGCGCCGCCCGGTCGCCGACGTCGTAGGCATAGCCGGCGGTCGCCGACCCGAGGGCGTACCAGCTCGCCGGTGCGACGAAGCCGAGGAGGAAGTCGCCAGGGTGACAACCCCCCAAGTCCTTGAACCCGAGTCGGAGTCCGTCGTGGCTCGGTGCCACATGCAGCAGCGACGGTGGCATGTTGCCGCTGGCCAGGTCGTCGGCGATCTGGTGGGTGAGCAGGTGCAGCGAGGCGTCGACGGCCGACGGGTCCGGCGCCGAGGGCGACGACGTGGGTGAGCGGGACATGGGGTGCCTTCCGGGAGCAGGTGCGGCCGCAACGGCGGCGAGGGCACGGGTCCTCGTGGGACCGGGCCAGGAAGGCGGATCGCTCCGCGAGTCACCGAGGATCGCAGGCACGCCGACGCACGTCAAGGGTCTCGTCACGAGTCTCGTGTCGGGACCCCTAGCCTCGACGGATGCCCGCTCGTCGCTCGTTCCGCCGTCGATCTGCCCGGATCCTCGCACCCGTGTGGCCGGCGGACGAGCCCGGGCTCCCGCCGCTCGAAGGCATCGTTCCTGCGCTCGGATCGTTCGACCGGATCGGCGATGCGTCGCCGCTCGACATCGAGTTGCGGGCATCGGAGTTCCTCGGACACCTCGGTGCCGGGAGTCTCGAGGCACTGCCGCCGGGAGAACCCGACCACGAGGAACTGCTCAACGGGTTGATCGAGCTCAGCCTCCACCACCTCGACGAGTCACCGCCCAGGGTGATCGTCGACTTCTGTTGGGTCATCGACGCGTTGGACCCGGGGTACATCCAATGGCCGCTGCACGATCGCCTGCAGTCCGACGCGCTCCCCAGCGTCCCGGTGTGGCTCATGGCCGTGGGGCAGGCGACACCGACCGGGGCCTGGAGCGTCGGACACGAGTCCGGCGACGGCTTCGACGTCGTGATCACCGCTCGGCACCCTGGATCCCCCGCCGACCACGTCCTGGCGGTCTACATCGACCGAACGCTCGGGGGTCTGGCCAAGGACGTGCTGGTCCATCCCGACGCCGAGAAGTTCCTCGACCTCGCCGCCGCCGACGACGCGATGATCGTCACCCGGCTCGACCTGGGCACGGCGGGAGCAACCATCGACGAGGCGATCGACGCCACCTTCGAAGCCGGCTCGATCGTGCCGGTCTCCGAGACCTTCACCCCGTTGTTGTCGATCGTCGAGCACTACGTCGCCAAGTTGCCGACCGACGGCACCGCAGTCGTCCTGCCGGCGCCATCGACGCCGGCCGAGCAGGCCGCCCTGGTCGATGCCTTCCTGGCGTCCGAGTCGGGTGCCACCCACGCAGCCGACCGCGAGGCGCTCCTCGCGGCCGTCGAGTTCGTGGTGGACGAGGTCGGGGGAGAGGCGGCGCGCTGGTCGCCCGTGGTGGTCCACCTCGTGTTGGCCGGTTGGCTTCCCCGATCCGACCTCGACGACGCTGCGTTGGAGCGCTTCGGTGACTTGCTGCGCGCCTTCGTTCCCTGGGTCCACGTCGAGCGGGGCTGGGCCGATCGCTATGTCGCCGACACGATCGCGATCATCGACACCGTCGAGCACGAGGTCGACGATGCCCAGTCGTCCGGCCGGGTCGAGATCCTCGACCGGGCCGTCGCCGCCGGTGTCGACCTCGACGACGAGGCCGCGCTCGACGCATTCCTCGACGAGTACCTGGACGATCAGGCCCCGGTGGGTGGGTCGTCGGCCGGTTCGTCGAGTGGTTCGTCAGGTGGGTCGTCGGGCGGCGAGTAGCGAGCACCGACCTCTGCACATGCTGATCGGAGCTGGCGCTCGACGAAACTCGGATCGAGCGGATCCTCGGACATCAGCCGCCGGAGGAAGAATGGCCCGACGAGTCGCTCCATCACCCCCGGGATGTCGTGCTCGTCGTCGATCTCGCCCCGATCGACCGCGCGCACGAACAGTTCGCCCAACTCGCCTCGACGGCGGGAGTTGAAGTCGATCAGCGCACGTCGGAGGTCGTCGTCGTGCGCGCTGGCACCGATGAGCGACGGGAGCATCGCTCCCCAGGCCTCCTCGGTGAGGCCCTCGGCGAGCATGGTGAGCTTGTGGCGCAGGTCCGCAACCAGGTTTCCGTGGTCAGGCATGTCGTCGACCCAGCAGACGACGGCGAACGCCTGGCCGAGGAGGTCGGCCCGGTCGGGCCAGTGGCGGTAGATGGTCGACCGCGCCACGCCGGAGTGTTCGGCGATGCCGTCGATGGTGATCCTCTCGAATCCTTCCTGCGCGAGGAGTTCGGCTGCGGTCTTCACGACCACGGCGCGCGTGCGTTCGACGCGTGGATCGACACGAGTGCTCGGGGTCATGTGCCCGATCCTGCCCGAACGGCCGTGTCCTCGGTCGTCGGGGTGGATCGACCCTCGGGATGGAAGATCCAGACCACGATCGCGGTGACGAGGCCGACGCCTGCGGCCGTGAGGAACGTTGCGTGCAGACCGTCGATGAACGCGTCGTTGGCGGTCTGGAGCAGTTGTGCGGCGGCCTCCGGTGGGGCCCTGTCGGCTGCGAACACCGCGCCGCCGATCGAATCCTCGACGAAGCCACGGAACTGCTCTGGGACGAAGGTGAGCACGGGCTGGATGCCGTTGCGGTAGCCCTGCGAGAGGATCGAGCCGAGGAGGGCGATACCGATCGCGCCGCCGACTTCTCGCGTCGTGTCGTTGACGGCGGAGCCGACACCCGCCTTGTCGTCGGGGAGCGACGAGACGATCGCCTCGGTCGACGCCGGCATGAACGCCGCCAGACCGGCCGCCATGAGCACCAGGGCGAGCGCGATCCAGAGGTAGTCGGTGCCCGGGGTGAATCGGGAGGCAACGAGGAAGCCGGTGGCCTGGAGCACGAGCCCACCCGTGACCACGGCTCGTCGTCCGATGCGCTCGCCCAGCTTGGGTGTGCGGGGCGAGACGATGATCATCGTCACCGCGAACGGAAGGGTGCGGACCGCTGCGCCGAGGGCCGAGTGGCCGAGCACGAACTGGAGGTACAGGGTCAGCACGAAGAACATCCCGAACATGACCGCGAAGCCCATGGTGATGGTGAGCGAGCCGATGCTGAACTCCCGGTTGCGGAAGAAGCGGGGATCGAGCATGGGGTCCTTGTGTTGCAGCTCCCACACCACGAAGGCCACGACGCCCACGATCGCCACCACGAACGCACCGACGACGGTGATCGAGGTCCAGCCCTTCTCCGGACCCTCGATGATGCCGAAGACCAGCGAACTGAGACCGAGGATCGACAGCCCGGCGCCCACGGGGTCGAGCTTGCGCTGCTGTCGGTCGCGAGAGCTGGGGACGAGACGGGCGATCAGCACCGCCGCCAGCACCACGATGGGCACGTTGACGAAGAACACCGAGCCCCACCAGAAGCGCTCGAGCAGCAGGCCCGACATGAGCGGTCCGATCGCCCCGCCGGCGCCGGCGAAGCCGGCCCACACGGCGATCGCCTGGCCGCGCTCGTGCGGCGGGAACACGTTGGTGATGATCGACAGCGTCGCGGGCATGATCAGCGCGGCGCCGATGCCCATGCCGGCGCGCAGGGCGATCAAGGGCTCCGGTGCCTCCATGAACGATGCGACGATCGCCAGCGTCCCGAAGATGCCCATGCCCGAGAGAAGCGCGCCCTTGCGCCCGTAGCGGTCGCCGATGGCGCCGGCCGGCAACAGCAGGCCGGCGAACACCAACGCGTAGGAATCGAGGATCCAGAGCTGTTGGGTCTGGGTCGCCTCCAACGCCTCGACGATGGACGGGATGGCGACGTTGAGCGAGGAGACGCTGGCGACGATGAGCACCAGGCTGAGGCACAAGACGCTGAGGATCGCCTTGCGTTGCGGATGCCCCTCGGCGGGGTCGAATGTGGTGTGGGACATGGTGTTGCACTCTAGGACAGAGTGTCCGACTGTGCAACAGTCTGTAGCAGAAGTTCCTCAGTCCGGCTGATCGCTGTAACGGCGTACGTCGGCGAGGAAGTCGTCGCGTTCGCTGCCGATCAGCCCCCGGGCGAGCAGCTCGAGCTCGTCGATCTCGACGCACGCGGCCTTGACCATCGCTGCGATGTCCACGGCATCCTTACCGCGAGCAGAGAACGTCTTGAACGCCGCCAGGTCGATGCACGCCAGCACAGGGATCTCGACGCCCTCGAACGGCTGCCGCCGGATCTGCAACTCCACCCGACCGTGGAACGGGTGGTTCGAGAGGAAGATGTCGACGGGCGTCCTGTCCCAGAAGAGTCGGGACTGGCCGTCGTGTCGGATCTGTCGACGGGTGGACTCCGTGACCTCGATGTCATCGGGGAGCGCGGCGAGAACGTCGCCGAGCCGTCGTACGCCGACGAAGACGTTCACGTCGATGTCGTCGGTGCCACGAGGGTCTCGTGTGCAGTACGCCAGCGCGATCGCTCCGCCGAAGGCGTGGGGGAGACCGGCCACCTCGAGGTGACGGTGGAGCTCGACGATTCGTTCCGTGAACCGCATCTGGTCACCCGAGCAGATCTCGGAGGACGGGATACCGGAGCTCGCGCTCGTGGTGCTGTGGGAGCGCCTCTGCCAGGTCGAGGACGTCGCGCAGCCGGCGTGCGTTGTCCGCCGGATCCGGCCGCCGGCCGTCGAGTTCCACGGCGATCCTGAGCTTGGCGCCGGTGGCGTCGACGATCCGCTGCAGCGTGTCGACCCTCGGGGTGCGCGCACCGCTCTCGTAGAGGCTCACTGCAGGCCCAGAGGTGCCCGCTCGCTCGGCCAACTGGCGTTGGCTCAGGCCCGCCCACGCTCGACTCCGTCGGATGATCTCGTGTGCCTCCATCGGGTCATGGTATCGGAACCGATAGCGATCTCCCGTCGCTCCTGAGGTTGGTGAGGATGCGAAGTCTTGCTACTGTCGTCGGTCCGCCGCGGGGTGGAGCAGTCTGGTAGCTCGTCGGGCTCATAACCCGAAGGTCGCAGGTTCAAATCCTGCCCCCGCCACCAAACCAAAAGCCCGGTTCCTTCACAGGTTCCGGGCTTTTGCAATTTTCTGGGGCGGTGTTCGGCTGGATCGTGCCCGCCGAGGTGGTAAGAGGTGGGGATGGAAGACACAGCGGTGATGCAGGTTTGTCGGAAGTCGTGGCGTTGCGTGGAGGAGCACGACAAAGATGGCTGGCTTGCCTTGATGGCTGACGACATCTGCATCGAGGATCCGATCGGCGAGGCGATCACCAATCCCGACGGTCTGGGCGTGCGCGGCAAGGAAGCGGTCGCAGCGTTCTACGACGCAAACATCGCTCCGAACCAACTCAAGATGGACTGCCACGAGACGTTCCCATCGAGCTCGCCGAACGAGGTTTCGCACGTCCTCAGCGTGATCACCACGTTCGACAGCGGGGACAAGGCCATCGTGCGAGGCATCTTCACCTACCGAGTGAACGATGCAGGACTACTCGCCAGCCTGCGGGGCTACTGGAACATGGATGCCATGCGCTTCGAATCTTCCAACGGGTAGGAACGGGAGCCGACGCCGAGGGCAATCCGCTCAGCGGTCAGCGCATCATCATTGAGGGTGTGTACGCCGACGGCTCGAGGCGAGAGCATTGGGATCGAGCAAAGCGCGGTTACGAACGGTTTGGCGAGAACACGCACCGGTTAAAGCACCGATATGAGCAAGCCGCTGCATGTGTATCTCGATGACCACTGGGCTGGAGCGGGCGGAGGTTCAGCGCTGGCTCGCCGCTTGGCCGAACACAACCGGTCCACTCGCTGGGCGTCCGAACTCGACGACATCGCTTGCGACATCGAAGAGGACCAACGGTTCCTCGCGGAGGTCCGCGCTCGTCACAATGCCGACGGCGGAGATCTGAAGCGGAGCATCGCCCAGGTCGGTGAACGAGTCCGGTTGCTCAAGACCAACAAATGGGGCATTCGATATACGACGTTGAGTCGACTCCTTGAAGCCGAAGCGCTCATCGCCGGTGTGGCAGGCAAACAACGCCTGTGGGCATCGCTCCTTCAGGCGCCCGACACCTCTCCTGGAGAGCGGGTCCGCATTGAGGAGATGCACGCCCGAGCCGCCGAGCAGATCGCCAGGTTGGAACCGTTCCACGAGTGGGCCGCCGCCGAGGCTTTCTCAGAAACGACCTAAGCCACGTGGCGCGAAGCGACGCTGCTTGTGCTCTCATGCATGGCGATCCCGTCGCTCGCCTTAGTCCAATTCTTGACAGAGTCCAGAAAGATGGACTAAACCTAACGGGGCATGACCAACGCTCCCCCACCCGACGCCGCCGGCCTGCTCCGTTCCCATGGATTGCAGGTGACCGCGCAGCGCTTGGCCGTGCTCGGGGCGATTGCGAAGAGTCCTCACCAAACAGCGGACTCCATCGCCGAAGCCGCCCGTACCGAGATCGGTGCAATCTCCCGCCAAGCCGTCTACGACACCTTGACCACGCTCGTTGATGTTGGCGCGATCCGCAGGATCCAGCCGGCGGGTTCTTCGGCCCGGTACGAGGACCGCATCGACGACAACCACCACCACCTCATCTGCCGCGAC
>JBBKVY010000096.1:0-8424 GCA_037968675.1 Acidimicrobiales bacterium
CCTACCTCGAGTCGTCGAAGGAGTCGAACGTCCCCTTCTACCGTCGGCACGGATTCGACGTCACGGAGGAGATCGTCCTACCGGACGGCCCCACGGCCTGGGGCATGTGGCGGGATCCCCGCGCTGGGTGACGCATCGGTCAGTATCGAGCACACGGCAGATCGGAGCCTCCACCGGACCCGGTCGACTCAGGAAGCACCGGCCCTCGAGACAGGGTGCCCCCTGCCAGGACTGCATCCCAAGACGGCGACGACTGCATGGAACGAGGTAAATTCGAAGCATGCGCCGCGTCGTCGCCTCCGCCGTTGTCATTGTTCTCGGCGTTGCCGCCTGTCTACCTCGACCTGCGCCGTGGGTTGGCGACGGCGCGGAGCACGTGATGGTGTTCGGCGACTCGCTCACCTTCCAGGCGAACCATGGCACCGACGGCGGCCCGCCCGACCAAAGCGTCACCTTCCTCACCGACCAGCTGGTCGCAGCCGGATACGCGACATCCGTGGCGTCAAACTTCGGAGCCACCACCGAAGACCTGGAGTCGGTCACCGGGGAGATCCCGGAGCCGGGGGCAGACATCCTCGTCATTGCGTTGGGCACCAACGACCTCCACATCGTCAACGCAGCGCCGCGGTCGTCCGTCGAGGCGAGCCTGGTGAACCTCGACCGAGCGATCCTCCAAGCGGCTGCTTCCTGCGTCGTGCTGATCGGAGTCGCCGACGTGGACACGTGGGGACTGTCAGCGAACGCCGACGAGTTCAACACTGGACTGACCGAACGGGCAGACGTCTACGGGAACTGGGCGACGATCATCGACGCGCATCCCGAATATCTTCGTGGGGATGACAACATCCATCACACCGCCGCCGGTGCTGCGGCGTACCGAGACCTGATCACCACGTCCGTTGACGCCTGTGCCTGATGAGCTCGCGGAGCAGGAGAACTCGAATCCCGACGCACGGTGACGTGCGCGACGTGGTTCGCAGCCACACTCCTCATACAGCCGGATCTGGTCGCTGAAGAGACCCAACGTGTGATTGGGGACTGCCGCGGGGTTCGGTGACAGGTGGTCCGCGTCGGTAACCCCGCCACCGCAAGGCCCGCGAGCCCGGCACGCCCGCGCATGATGACCGGGTCCGTCGAGTGTTCACCGCCGGCACACCATCCGGGTGACCGACGAGTTCTGCGGGAGCGCACCCGTGGTTGGTGGAAGTCGGCGGGCAGCCCCGTGGTCCCAGTGGAGGTTCTCGAGGACCAGATCGACTCCCTGACGCAACTTGATCGCAGCGAGCAGCTCGGTGACGGAGACTCGTCGAGACTCATCGGCGTGTTCCCCTCGTTGCGCACTTGGACGTACACATCAGCGCACGCCGGTAGCTCACCTCACGTCGGACCCGAACCCCACCATCTGGGGCTCGGACCCGGGCCTTCCGCAACGCGACTTGACTACCATCATCGAACATCACCACCCGAGGCCCGTGGCTCGCCGCACCTGGCGAACTCGAGCCCTCGGATGGGGTCGGCCGCTCGACAACAGACAGCGGCGACGAAGCAACGAGGGGGATCATTGCGACGCATCGTTGTCGTGCTGATGGCGGTCGGGCTGCTGGCGGGCGCGTGCCAGCCGCACGGGTGGCCGGGACCGAAACACGAACGCCCGGGCCGGTTCGCGGGCACGATCGACCTGGAGCTGGATCAGGATCCGGCGTGTGAGTTCATCGGCAACGAGTGCGCCTTCCCGTTCCCGAGCAATCACTTCGCCGAACAGCGCGGGTCCTCGGGCCGGATCCATCACGTTGCCATCCCCGAAGTGGCCGTGCCGGCGAACAGCTCGGGGACACCGATCGACGTGACCCGGCAGAACATGAACGACGGATTCAGCCCGGGCGCAGCCGCACTCGCCTTGATCCCCGGCGTCGATCCCGGAGGCTCCGACCTCGCGCCGATCACCGACCTCGGTCGCTCGCTCGATGCCGACTCGGGCAGCGTCGTCATCGACGCCACGACCGGCGAGCGGTGGCCACACTGGGCCGAGCTCGACGCCAATGCCACCGACCCCGAGCGGCAAGCGCTGTACGTGCGCCCCGCAGTGAACTACCCCAACGGGCACCGCATCGTCGTGGCCCTGCGCGATCTCGTGGACGGCGACGGCGACGCGATCGAGCCGACCGACGCCTTCCGGGCCTACCGCGACCGTCTCCGCAGCGACGTGCCCGAGGTGGAGGCCCGGCGACCAGCGATGGAGCGCATGTTCAAAGAGCTCGAGCGGGCTGGTGTGGAACGCGACGGCCTCGTGCTCGCGTGGGAGTTCACCGTGATCTCCACCGAGAACCTCACCGCTCCCCTGCTGCACATGCGGGACGATGCGTTCCAGATCCTCGGCGATGCCGCCCCGTCCTTCACCGTCGACCGCGACGAGGTGCCGGCCGGTCAGACCTACCGCCTCATCGAGGGCACCTACGACGTGCCGCTCTACCTCACGGGCGACGGGTCGGCGGGCAACAGTCTCAACCTCACAGGTCGCAAGGGCCTTCCCGAGGTCAACGGCACCTGGCCATCGGTCTACCGATGCATGATCCCCGAGGTGTCCACTGCGGCCGAGCCGGGTCGCGCCCTGATCTACGGCCACGGACTGCTCGGGACGAGGAGTCAGGTGACGTCGACCGGTCCCCGTCTCCTCGCCGAGAACTTCAACCACGTCGTGTGCGGCACCGATCTCATCGGGATGGCCAGCGAGGACGTGGGCAACGCCATCCAGGTGCTCGGTGATGCGAGCCGGTTCCCGACCCTCGCCGACCGGCTGCTCCAAGGTCACCTCAACACGCTCTTCCTCGGTCGGGTGATGGATCACGCCAACGGGTTTGCGTCGCATCCGGCGTTCCAGGACGGAGCGGGCGACCCTCGCATCGACACCACGGAGCTCGGGTACTACGGCATCAGCCAGGGCGGGATCATGGGGCCGGTGGCGACTGCGGTGTCGACCGACTGGGACACCGGCGTGTTCGGCGTGCCGGGGACGAACTACAGCACCCTGCTCAACCGCAGCATCGACTTCGACACCTACCAGTTGGTCCTCGACCCCTCGTATCCCGACAAGGTCGACCAGGCGCTCCTCCTCGACCTCATCCAGATGCTGTGGGATCGAGGCGAGGGCAACGGCTACGCCACCTACTTCGACGAGCCACTCCGGGGGCTGGGTGAGAAGCGGGGCCTTCTCCACGGCGCCCTGGGCGACCAGCAGGTGGCCAACGTGTCGATGGACGTGATGGCGCGCACGATGGGTGCATCGGTCGTGTGGCCCGCCGTCGGGCCGGGGCGGTCGACCGACGTCGAGCCGTTCTGGGGCATCCCCCGCATCCCTTCGTACCCCTTCGCCGGATCCGCCGCGGTGCTGTGGGACAGCGGCACACCGCTGCCGCCGACCACGAACACCCCACCCCGGGAGGGCACGGATCCCCACGAGGATCCCCGCCGCCATCTGCCGGCGGTGGAGCAGATCGACCACTTCCTCCGCACGGGCGAGGTGATCGACGTGTGCGCCGGCGGACCATGCGTCGCGCCGCCCAGGTAGGGCGGTGCACGAGAACTCCACGGCACCACCACCGTGATCAGCGGTGACGTGTGAACCGGTGCGCTCATCCGAGGCGCCCGGACCCTTCGGTCCGACCACAAGATCGGACTGCAGCCGCCCGATACCGCGCAAGTGTGACGGCTGAACCTTCACATCGTCCGTGGATTTGTACATTCGAGTGACAGATCGCACATCGGTGGCTATCGTCACTCCTTGTCCCGGTACGAACGCTGGGCGGGCCGCCATCTGACAACACGCGTGTCGGGACTTCATCCATCCAACGACCGGAGGTCCCATGAAGCCCAGAGCACTGATCGCTCCCGTGATCCTGGCGTCGACGCTCATCGTCGGCGCCACGACCGCAGGCGCTCATCCCGACGCAGAGAACGACGGCGCGCTGCACGACAACAAGCACTCGCTGCACGACAGCCAGGACCACGGTTCGGACTCCGAGGGCCACATCGAACAGGACGTGAACTACGGGCTGCGACCCATCGGCCAGGACACCCTGGCGGGGGTCGAGGAGGGCCGATACACCGACGTGTGGGCCGACGACCGCGGCTACGCCTACGTCGGCACGTTCGACGAGCCGACGTGCGACCGGGCCGGGGTGTACATCAGCGACATCCGCGATCCGGCCAACCCCACGACCATCGGCCGAATCAAGTCACCGCCCGACACCCGGGTCAACGACGTCAAGACCATCGCCATCGGCGCCAGGACCGTCTTGATCCACACCCTCGAGCCGTGCGGCAAGACGGTGAACTCGGGCGACAAGGGCCAGGGTGGCATCTCGTTGTGGGACGTCACCAACCCGGCCAAGCCCAAGGCTCTCAAGCAGAACTTCCTCGACTTCGGCGTCCACAACACGTTCCCGTGGACCGACGTCGATTCGGGCCGGACCTACCTGATCGGCGTGAACGACGACGAGGTCGAGGACGTCTTCTTCGTCGACATCACCAAGCCGCAGTCACCGAAGCTGCTCAGCGAGGTCGGTCTTCCGGACTGGCCAGACGCCGAGGACAGCCAGTCGGATGGTCTCGGCAACTTCGCGGCGTCGTTCAACCACGATGTGTGGATCACCGATCTCGGTGACGGCGACTACCAGGCTGCGGTGTCGTACTGGGACGCCGGCTTCGTCACCCTCGACGTCAACGATCCCGCCAACCCGGTCTTCGTCGACGACTCCGACATCCCCGACCCCGATCCGATCACCGGCTTCTCGCCGCCCGAAGGCAACGCCCACGCTGCGGCATACAACGCGGACAGTTCGCAGTTGTTCGCCGGTGACGAGGACTTCTCCGGGTTCCGGACCACGTTCGCGATCACCGACGGCCCGGCAGCGGGCGAGTACCCGGCAGCGGAGGGCACCTTCACCCGACCGATCGTCGAGCTCGACGACCAGTCACTGAACGGCTCCGGCACGTACATCGGACTCGCCTGTGGCGGATCCGTTCCGGCAGCGATCGAGGACGGCGACCCGCTGACCGACGAGATCGCGGTCATCCAGCGTGGCGTGTGCACGTTCCAGGAGAAGGCCGACACCGCGAGCGCCGCCGGATACGACGGCATCATCGTGTTCAACGACGCGGACCGGGGCGACGACCTCGTGTCGATGGGCGGCGACGTCAGCGACATCGCAGGACTATTCGTCGGCCACTCGACCGGACTTGCCATCCTCGGGGCTGCCGACGCGAGCGAGTTGAGCATCGGCGACACCGGTGCGAACACCACCGCGGTCGCATTGTTCGACGGCTACGGCTACTTCCACCTCCTCGATCGAGCATCCCTCGACGAGGTGGGGTACTACGCGCCGGGCCAGGTCAACGATCCCGACTACGCAATCGGCTTCGGCGACCTGACCATGCACAACGTCGAGGGCAACGTGAACGACGCCGATCAGGCATTCGTCAGCTGGTACTCGCTCGGCATGCGCATCCTCGACGTGAACACCGGCAACTCGGTCCGCCCGCCGGACGACGACTGGGATGGGGCCAACGCGCCGACCGATGACTACTACGGCGAGAACGTGACCGAGGTCGGACGGTTCATCGCCCCGGAGGGCTCGAACTTCTGGGGGGTGACCCAGACCGAGATCGACGGTCAGCAGTACGTGCTCGGCTCCGATCGGAACACCGGTCTGTGGATCTTCCAGGTCGATCCCACCTACTGCGACGCCGCCTCCGGCTACGCCTGCCCCTGAGCGCACCCCGACCAGATGAACCGACCGCCGACCCGGGTCCAGTATGGACCCGGGTCGGTGGCGTCATGCTCAGACGAAGCCTCCGCCGTTGCCGGTCTCACCGATGCCCGCCATCGTCGCGGGCCGCCGTACGCATCCTTCAGCAGCGGAAGCTGCGCCCTTGCCTTTCACGCTCTCTTCGTCGACGGAGAATCGGGTCATTCCCTCGGACTCGAGACGTCCGAGCGCGACGATCTGGTAGAGCATGCGCCTGTTGTCTAGTCAGGGGACGTGATGGAGCCGACGCCAGAGGAGGTGAAGGCAGGTCACGCCTTCTACACCCGACGGTCACTGGCCGTGTATGACCTCGCCATCCTCGGCTACTTCTCACGCCTCGCGTGGCGGTGCCCGGCCAGCCGGATCGTTGGTCACTATGACCGCCACGTGTCCGCAAACCATCTCGACGTCGGCGTCGGCACCGGGTACTTCCTCGACCACTGCAACTTCCCCCTGTCGCCGGAACGCCCTCGTCTCGCGCTGATGGACCTCAGCACCGCCTGCCTTGCGGTCGCCAGCAAACGTGTCGCGCGCTTCGAGCCAGAACTCATCGAAGCGAACGTTCTCGAGCCGATCGTCTACGACGGCGACCGATTCGATTCCGTGGCCCTGAACTACGTGCTCCACTGCCTGCCCGGAGACATCGGCTCCAAGGCCGTGGCCATCGACAACCTGATCGCCCTGGCAAATCCTGGCGCGTGGGTCTTCGGCGCGACGCTGCTCCATGACGGCGTGCACCGAAACTGGTTCGCCCGCACGTTGATGGACCGCAACAACTCCCACGGGATCTTCTCGAACGTCGAGGACAGCCTGGACGGACTTCGATCCGCGCTGTCGGACCGGTTGTCGGACTCTTCCGTCGAGGTCGTCGGCTGTGTCGGAATCTTCGCCGGAGAGGTCCGCTAGACGACGTTGTTCCTGATCGGCGCTGCCTTGCTCCGGCGGCGCGTGAGCATGGCGCATGCGTGCCGTTCTGGAGCGGAGCATGCACCCCAACCACGTCATTCACATGGTGTCATGCGTCGCCACGGTGCGAACGGCTGGCATCCATCGGGGGCCTGCTGTGGCGTCGATGCGGGCGACGATGGCGTCGTGATGGGGCTCGATCGCCTCGCAGAACGCGAGCGTCGCCGCCTCGCCCACTGCTTGCCACGCCGGTGCGGTCAGTTCGTCTGTGCGCCGTTCGAGCTCGCGCCGGAAACGGCGACCGTCGTCGTTGACAGCTCCGTTGGTGGCGAGGCCCTTGGCCTCGAGGCGGGCCCAGCCGCGGCTGACGGCTTGGTCGTCGCTTCCACGACTGCGGGCGATCCACTCCTCGCTGCCGTATTCGTCAATGTCGACCATGACCGAGTGGAGTAGCCCTGCCTCGACATCGTCGAGGTCTTCGGCGGCGCACAGCGCCCAGTGATTGTCGCCCCGGAGTTCTCGGAGGCAGTTCGCCGCCAGCCACGCCGAGAGGACGGATTGGTCATGGCCTGGCCGAGCTTCGCCACGATGGGCAGCGAACATGGGCCGTGCGCCGTGGTGCACCGAGTCGGCGCCCCGCCACAGGTCCTCGCCGAGGGCGGCGAGAGCGTCGCCGAGTCCCGGCGCAACATCCGCGAGTCCGGGCTCGATCGACGCGTTGCGCACGACAGAGATCGCTGCTTCGTCGGTGACGCCGCGATAGAGGTCCATCACCATGGTGATGACATCGGGATGGATCGAGTACGTCGCGGCAGCAGCGACTGCAGTGCTGATACCGCCGAGCGGGGCGAGCCGCCAGGCCACCACCCAGCCAGCGCCGTTGGGTACACCGAGCGCTTCGTACCCAGCGATGGCCCCGGCATCCCACATCAGCCATCCGGCAACATCATGACCCGCCCTGCCAGCACGGGCGGTGAGCGTGAGCCACTCATCATCGTTCATCGGAGAAACACCTCGATCTGGAGGGATGAGCGTGCCGGTCTCATCGGTTCTGACAGCGACACTCTCACAACAACGGCATCGAAGCAACCAGCGACAGATCGACCCGAGGTCGTTCATCTGGTCGTAACCGACTGTGCAACAGTGAGCTGTGCGCCAGTGAGGACCTCGATGGGTGGGCAGAGCGGCTGGATGCGCTCGGGATCGAGCACTCCGGCGCGATCGAGGTTCCACCCGGTGCGATCCTCAACCTGAAGGATCCTGACGGCATTGCGCTCGCTCTGATGTGGAGGCGCTGAACCGTCCCGGACTGCCCTACGAGCGGTGTCGGGGGTCGGATCCCAGCATCACACGTTCCCCTGACCGGAGCCCGGCACGTGGAGCGCCACGCGACTCCGACCAAAAATGCGAACGAGCCGCCGACCCGGAGGGCCAGCGGCTCGAACGACGATCCGGGGTGGATCAGATAGCGCGAACGTTCTGCGCTTCGTCACCCTTGCGGCCGGGGCCGACGTCGAATTCCACGTTCTGACCCTCATCGAGGGACTTGTAACCGTCGCCGGTGATGTTGGAGAAGTGGACGAACACGTCGTCGCCGTCTTCGCGAGAAATGAATCCGAAGCCCTTCTCAGCGTTGAAGAACTTCACGGTACCTGTAGCCAAAACAATCTCTTCTCAATGACGAGCCGGTCTCTTACCAGCTCAAGAACCCACA
>JBBKVY010000097.1:0-6021 GCA_037968675.1 Acidimicrobiales bacterium
CCCCCACCTCCTGCGCCTCCGCCACCGCCCCCCGCTGTCGCCAACCGCGACACCGGCTGCGAGAGCTACATGTACGGCCAGATCAACGCGAACCGCAGCGGAACCCTGGCCTTCGACTCGGGAATCCAGTACATCGCCGTCAACTGGAGCGACCACATGTCGGGCAGCCAGAACCTGGCCCACAATCCCAACTACGGCGGCCAGATCGCCCAACACCGCGGGTACTCGACCGCCGCAGAGAACGTCGGCCGGGGCTACGACCTCGGAGGCCTCTTCCAGGCGTTCATGAAATCGTCCGGCCATCGACAGAACATCCAGAACCAGGCGTTCAGCCACGTGACGGTCGGGTGTGTCCGAGACAGCGGGGGCCAGTACTGGGTCACCCACAACTTCTGGGGATGAGTCGTCTCGATGGCGGTACGTTCCGCAACGCTGCTCGCTGGGGCTCCCGTCGCCGGCCATTCTCCGGCAACTCGAAGAACTCGACCGTCCGTAGAGTCGGTGGCATGGAATCGGACCGCCTCTACTTTCGTCAGCTCCTCGCCGGGCGCGACTTCGCGCAGGACAACACGATCGCCCGGCAGATGGTCAACTTCGTCTATCTCGTGGGGGACCAGGAGACGGGCGAGGCGATGGCGATCGACCCCGCGTACGACATCGCCGGTCTGCTCGACCTGGTCGCCGCCGACGGGATGACGCTCACCGGTGCACTCGCCACCCACTACCACCCCGATCACGTGGGTGGAGACATGATGGGACACGGCATCGAGGGAGTGGCCGAGCTCCTCGAACTCCACCCGGTACCGATCCACGTCCAGAAGGACGAGGAGCCCTGGGTCCAGCGGGTCACCGGCGCCAGCGGCACCGACCTCGTCACCCACGTCTCGGGCGACACGGTCATGGTCGGCGAGATCCCCATCGAATGCATCCACACACCGGGCCACACGCCGGGAAGCCAGTGCTTCTTCGTCGACAACAAGTTGGTCGCCGGCGACACGCTGTTCCTCGAGGGTTGTGGACGCACCGACCTACCCGGTGGCGACGCCGGTCAGCTGTACGAGTCGATTACCCAGAAGCTGGCCAAGGTCCCGGGCGACGCCATGCTGTTCCCCGGCCACCTCTACTCGGCCGAACCGTCGGCGCCGATGGAGGACGTCCGGCGGTCCAACATGGTGTTCCAGCCGGAGGACAAGAACATGTTCCTCCGGATGTTCGGCCACTAGCCCGGGTCAGGCGACCCGAGCGAGCACGGCGAGTCGACGACCTCGACCCGACTCGTGCGTCGTCACGGAGACGTCGACGAATCCGGCGACCCGGCAGTCATCGGCGAACCGAGACGCCTGCGCATCGGTCCAGCCATGGCTGGCCAGGCCGGTCGCGGCCGGGTCCGTTCGACGCTCGATGGCGAGGAACCGCCCGCCTGATCGCAGGACGCGCCGCACCTCCGCGAGCCCGCCGCCGGGCAACCGTGAGCATCACCGTCGCAGGATCGATGCCGGTCACGTGCGCGCCGCGGCCGGCGGCGAGGCGGGCCGCGGCACCGGGACCGCAGCCGATGTCGACGAGGTGATCACCAGCGGCCACCTCGGCCAGTTCGGTCGCCAACGTCGCGGTCCCCGACCGGCCGCCGACCATGGTCAGGGCAGCGACCAGGCCGGTGAGCCCGGAGAATCCGGGGTGGTGGCCGTGATGGTTGGCGATGACGTGGGTGGTTTGGCCTGTCTGATTCGTGTGCATGGAGACCACGTTGACAGTTGAACCCGGGTTCAAGTCAACTGTCGATGTGCCCCCAACCCGCGTGACGGATCTGCTGACCATCGGCGAGCTGGCCGGTCGCGCCGGCGTGGCGACTTCCGCCGTCCGGTTCTACGAGCGCCAGGGACTCCTCGACCCCGACGAGCGCGTGTCCGGACAGCGGCGCTATCGCCACCAGACGCTGCGACGACTGGTCTTCATCGGCATGCTCCAGGAATCCGGCTTGAGCCTCGACGACATCGGCAGGATCCTCCATGCCACCGACGTCGAGGAGTGGAAGGCCATCGGTCGCGCCCGCCTCGACGACCTCACCGCGGAGATCGAGCGCCTCGAGGACGCGAGACAGCGGCTCGAGCTGTCGCTCCTGTGCCGGTTCGATCATCCGCTCACCGAATGCCGGTGGATGGGCGAGGAGATCGACCGGCGGCTCGACCTCGGGCCGCCGCCGACCGGATCGTCGGAGACCGGCTCGTGATCGTCCGCCCCGCGACGGACGCCGACCTCCCGGCGATCCTCGACATCTACAACGCGTCGATCACGACGACCTCCACCTGGTCGGAGCGTGTGCAGACCCTGGCGGAGCGCGAGGCGTGGTTTGCGGTGCGCTCCGCCAAGGGCGACGGCGTGTTCGTCGCCGATTCGGGTGGCGCGATCGTCGGTTTCGCGGCATACGGCGACTTCCGCGACACCGCCCACTGGCCGGGCTACCGGTTCACGGTCGAGAACACGGTCCATGTCCGGCGTGGCAGTGTCGGACGGGGCCTCGGGCGAGCGTTGATGGAGGCGCTCATCGACCACGCTTCGGCAGCAGGAAAGCACTCGATGATCGCCGCCGTCGACGGCGAGAACGAGGGATCGGTGACCTTCCACGAGGCACTCGGCTTCGAGGTGGTCGGCCGGCTGCCCGAACTCGGCTGGAAGTTCGACCGCTGGCTCGACCTGGTGCTCCTCCGGCGGCGGCTGGCGCCGTGACTCAGCGAGACGTGAGCGCGACCAACATGCGGTCGGCCATCGCCGCGATCCCGGCGTCGGTGAGCGCCGAAGGACGTGACATCGAACGGGAGATCAGCGGGCCCTGGACGTTCTCGACCAACGTCGGATAGTCGATGTCTGGTGCCAGCTCACCCCGAGCGCGGGCGTTCTCGTAGATCGCCATCGTCGGTCCCGCCCGGCCGGCGATCAGCGCCCGCTGCATCTCTCGGAGCTCGGGATCCCGCATCGCCGCTGCGTAGATCTCGAAGAACAGCGTCCGCAGTTGATCGCTCACGAACAACGGGCGGACGCTGGTGAGGTACGCGAGGAGGTCGCCGGACAGCGATCCGGTGTCCGGCACCGGGGGCGGGACCAACACTCGATCGAGCGAGGCGACGAGCATCTGCTTCGGATCGGGGAAGTGGCGATAGATCGTCGTCTTGGCAACGCCCGACCGCCGGGCCACCTCGTCGACGGTGAAACCGGCGACGCCCACCTCGCGCACGACCCCCGCTGCCGCCTCGAGCATCTTCTCTCTCGCCTCGTGACTCAGCGTCCGGACCATCTGCGCTCCGTTCCTCGACGTCGATGGGCGAAATCTCCCCTGGACGCTACGACAGCGTAGCGCTACGCTATCGTAGCGTTTATCAGCTCGCTCCCGGAGGACCCCCATGTCTCACGCCCTGTACCGGCTCGGTCGGTTCGCCGCCGGACGACCGTGGATCGTCATCGGCACGTGGTTCGTCGCTGCCGTGGTCGTGATCGCGGCGTCGACCTCGTTCGGTGCCGAGATGGAGGATTCGTTCGCCGTCCCCGGGCTCGACTCCCAGGAGGCCGTCGACCTCCTGTCGGCGGCCGGCGATGAGACCGCCGGTCAGACGGCACAGATCGTGGTGCAACCCCTGGACGACGCTGCGACGTTCACCGACTCCTCGGTCGCTCAGGCGGCGCTGGCGGCACTCCGGGCCGACGCCGAGGCGCTGCCCAACGTCTTGGGCACGGGCGAGGCGATCTCGCCCGACGGGCGCGTCGCCCTCGTCCGGGTGCAGTACCCGGTGATCGAGGAGCTGAGTGCCGCCGATCTCGACCGTCTCAAGACGTTCGGTGACGAGGTCCGGGCCGATGCTCCGGTGCGAGTCGAGCTCGGCGGCGAACTCTTCTTCTCGTTCGAGGAAGCGGAGCAGAGCACCGGTGAGATGATCGGTCTCGTCGTCGCCGTGGTCATCTTGCTGGTGGCGTTCGGCTCGGTGATCGCCATGGGGCTCCCGATCGGGATGGCGCTGTTGGGCCTCGCACTCGGTGTCAGCGCGATGCCCCTGGCAGCCCACCTGATCGACATCCCGAGCTGGGCGCCGCAGATGGGGAGCATGGTGGGACTCGGCGTCGGGATCGACTACGCGCTCTTCCTCGTCACCCGACACCGCGAATTCCTCGCCCGGGGCATGACCGTCGAGGAGGCGGCGGGCCGGGCGGTCGCGACCGCGGGCCAGTCGGTGATCTTCGCCGGCGGCACCGTCGTGATCGCGATACTCGGACTCGCCGTGGCCGGGATCCCGTTCATGACCGCCGCCGGCATCGCCACCTCGATGATCGTCCTGATCATGGTCGTGGCCTCGGTCACCTTGCTGCCCGCATTCCTCGGACTCGCCGGCCACCGCATCAACCGACGCGGTGCTCGCCACTCACTCGTGACCGTTCAGCACCCCCGGTGGGAACGCTGGGGAACGCACGTGTCGAAGCATGCCTGGGGCTACGCCATCGGCGTCACCGCGCTGCTCTTGGTCCTGACGGCACCCGTTCTCGGGTTGCGCATCGGCTTCCCCGACGAAGGCGCGCTTCCCGAGGGCAGGACCGAGCGCCGAGCCTTCGACCTCGTCGCCGAGGGCTTCGGTCCGGGCATCAACGGACCGTTGCTCATCGCCGTCGACTCCGACGGCGACACCGGCGTGATCGATCAGCTGGCATCCGCCGTCGAGGCCGACCGCGGCGTTGCCTCGATCGCGCCCGCCGACTTCGACCAGGCAACCGGCGTCGGGACCGTGGTGGCGTTCCCCACGACGGCGCCGCAGGACGAGGCGACCTTCGCCACCGTCGAGCGGCTACGCGCCGATGTCTTCCCGAGCGTCCTCGACGGCACCCCGGCCACCGCGCACATCGGCGGCGGCACGGCGAGTTGGGCGGACATCGGCGACCGGGTGAACACGCGGATGCCCCTGTTCCTGCTCGCAGTGATCTCGTTGTCGTTCCTGTTGCTCACGCTGTTGTTCCGGTCGATCCTCGTTCCCCTCAAGGCTGCGCTCCTCAACCTGCTCAGCATCGGCGCGGCGTACGGCGTCCTCGTGGCGGTGTTCCAGTGGGGCTGGGGCAAGGGCCTCATCGGACTCGAGACGACGGTGCCGATCGTGTCGTTCATCCCGATGTTCATGTTCGCCGTGCTCTTCGGCCTGTCGATGGACTACGAGGTCTTCCTGCTCTCGCGAGTGCGGGAGGAGTACGTCGCCACCGGCGACAACGACGCCTCGGTCATCCGTGGCATCTCGAGCACGGCCCGGGTCATCACGTCGGCAGCGCTCATCATGATCTCGGTGTTCCTCGGCTTCGTACTGGGTGACGACCCGGCGATCAAGATGCTCGGCCTCGGCCTGGCAACGGCGATCTTCGTGGACGCAACCGTCGTCCGCATGGTCCTCGTGCCGGCGACGATGAAGCTGCTCGGCGACGCCAACTGGTGGATCCCCGCGTGGCTCGACCGCCGGCTGCCGAAGATCGACATCGAGGGCGAGGCCGGTCTCCCCGCGCCGGAGATGGAACCGCTCGTCGAGGACGAGCGGGTGGACGACGCCGACGACGACGCGCCACGCCAGCCGGCGCTCGTCTGAGGGGCGGGACGCGGTGGCGACGTCAGCGCGTGTGGGCGCGTTCCAGACCGTCGAGGACGAGTTCGAGGCCGAACGCGAACTCGTTGCCGAAGTCGTAGCCGGGTTGCATCACGCGCTCGGTCGCGAACTCGGTGAGATGGGGGTACTCGTCGACCGGCATGTCCTCGAGCATGGAGGTGGCGAGTTCGACGGTCTCGAACGGCAACGACGACTCCTGCATGGCGAAGCCGTACGTGTAGCTGTCGAGCAGCGCGAACGCGTGTCCGGCCAGATCGACCGGGAACCCGGCCGAGCGCAGGCAACCGAGGACCGCGTCGTGATGGCGAAGGGTGGCAGGCCCGGGCGACGTGCGCGTCTCGAGAAGACCGATCGCCCACCGATGGGTCCGCAGGACCCGGCGAGCGGCGTGTGCACG
>JBBKVY010000098.1:0-4245 GCA_037968675.1 Acidimicrobiales bacterium
CGCCACGATCGAGCAGCAGACGCCGATGCGCCGACTCGGCACCGTCGAAGAGTGCGCGGCGCTCGGCCTCGGGTTCCTCGATGGGACGTGCGCGTTCGTGACCGGTCAGTTCGTCGCCCACGACGGCGGCTGGGCGATGTGACGGCGTCAGTCGTGTGCCACCGAGTCGAACGCCGGCGGATAGACGATGTGCCCTCTGATCGCCGGGTCGTAGTTGCCGAGCCGCATGAGCTGCGCCGCTTCCGACGGAGCCCACGACGGCAGATCGATCGTGATCCCGAGTGGCACCGAGTGCTCGAAGCCGAGTCGCCCGTAGTAGTCCGGGCTGCCTTCGAGCACGACGAGCGGTTCGCCGCGTGCGTCGGCCGCAGTGGTCACCTCGTGCACCAGGGCAGATCCGACGCCCTCGCGCTGGCGGGTGGGAGCGACGGCGAGGGGCGACAGGCTCGCGACGGGAACCGTGCGCTCGGCAGTTCTCAGACCGACGTGGCTGATCATCACATGGCCGAGGATCTCCTCGTCCCGCTCGGCGACGAGCGACAGGTCGTCGATGAAGTTGTCGGACGCCCTGATCGCTGCGACCAGCCTGGCTTCGGCCGGAGACCCGAACGCCGCCTCGACCACTGCGGCGATGGCCGCACGATCTGCCGGTCGCTCGGGTCGCACCGTGAAGTCGCGCACGCTCGGGTGGCTCACACGCGCTCGGTCACGAGCAACGGGAGTGCGGACATCGAGTCGAAGATTGTCACCCCGTCGCCCGCGAGGCGGTCGGCGGGGATGACGCTTCCGGAGAAGGCGAACGGCGTCATGCCGGCTGCGCCAGCCGCTGCGACGCCGAATGGACTGTCCTCGACCACGGCGCATCTCGCTGGGTCGACTCCCATGCGTGCGGCGGCGTGGAGGAACAGGTCAGGTGCAGGTTTGCCGGCGGCGACGTCGGGATCGGTTGCGCTGTAGATCCGTCCAGCGAAGCGATCGAACAACCCGGTCTTCCCCAGCGTCAGCGCCATCTTCTCGTGGCTGCCGCTCGACGCCACGCACGTGGCGAGGCCGGCCTGCTCGACGGCATCGACGGCCTCGACCACACCCGGCACGGCTTCGAGGTTGTCGGCGAGGGCTCGTCGGCATCGGTCGGTGTACTCCGCATCCCAGGCGGCACCGAGTTCCTCGCCCACCAACTCCGACAGGCGCGCTCGCATCGCACCATCGGAGAGCCCGACGAACTCGCGAAGGATGTCCTCCTCTGTCAGGTCCCACCCACGCTCCTCGAACATCTGGGCTTCGAGCTTCACGATCAGTCGTTCGCTGTCGACCAGGACGCCGTCGCAGTCGAAGATCACGAGCTCGAGAGGTTGCATCCCCGGACCGTACGCGAGTTCGAGGGGTACGACGCCCACTCGATCGCACACCGGTCGGATGACACCAGCTCGGCCGTTCACCTCCACGTCGTGCGACACTCGACTGATGCGCTCGGTCGAAGTGCGCGACCTCGTCCTGACCTACGAGCGAGTGGGCCGCGGTGATCCGGTGGTTCTGGTCCACGGCTACGTCGGGGACGGGCCGTCGACCTGGCGGCCACAGCTGGACGCCCTGTCCGCCGACTTCGACGTCGTCGCCCTGGACCTGCCGGGTGCCGGTGGCTCTGACGATCCACCGGAGTCATTCGGCATGGGCGGCTTCGCGGACGCTCTGGCTGGGTTCGTCACGGCGCTCGGGTTGCGAACCCCTCATCTGATCGGCTTGTCCTTCGGGGGTGCCACCGTCATCGAGTTCTGTCGCCGACACCAGGACATGGCATCCACGATCACTCTCGTCGGTGCCTACGCCGGCTGGGCAGGCTCCCTCGCCCCAGCGGAGGTCGACCGGCGTCTCGACCAAGCACTCGAGCTCTCCCACCTCGCGCCCGGAGAACTCGTCGACGCGCTGTTGCCGACGATGTTCGGCGCGTCGGCACCACCCCACGTGATCGATGCCTACGCAGCCTCGCTCGCGTCGTTCCACCCGGCCGGACTGCGGGCGATGGCACGCGCGTGTACCGAAGACCTCACCGACGTTCTCGAGACGATCCGCCTTCCCACACTGCTCGTCTACGGCGAAGACGATTCCCGCGCCCCGGCGGGCGTCGCCGCCGACTTGCACACAGCGATTCCCCACGCCGAACTGGTCCAGCTGCCAGGCGCAGGCCACGTGTGCCACGTCGATGCGGTCGAGCCCTTCAACGCCGCCTTGCGGCGCTTCCTGCAAGCCCACTCGTCGTGCTGATTCGCGTCAGCCGGTGTCCAACGCCGACGGAATGTGCGCGTGCGCCACTCGATAGAACTCATGGCCGTGGATCTGGTGCGCAGCGTCGCCGTAGTACGCGTGTCGGTAGGAGGCCGCTCCGACGTCGGACTCCAACACGAGGCCACGTTCGCTCAGGTAGGCAGGGACCTCCTTCGGGTCCATGCCGAAGGTGACGGCTTCCCCGGCTCGTCTCGAGCTGGCGAGGACCCGTTCGGCCCCCGCGTACTGGCTCGGGTCGTCGAGCACGCGTCTGTCGACGTAGGTGAACACGAGGTGGCTGCCCGCGGCGGCATCGCCGCACCATCGCACGGTGGCGTCGACAGCATCGTCGTCCAGGTAGTTGGTGACGCCCTCCCAGACGAACAGGGTCGGTTGCTCGGGGTCATAGCCGGCTGACGCGAGGCTCTCGTCGAGCCCGCCCCTCGTGAAGTCGGTGGACACGAACCGGGCGTCGCGATGGGAGACGCGACCGTGCTCGAGCATGGCGCGCTTGCGGCGCTGGGTGTCCGGGTGATCGACCTCGAAGACCGGGCCCTCGCACAGGCATGCGAGCCGGTAGGGGCGCGAGTCGAACCCGGCGCCGAGGAGGACGGTCTGCCTCGTGCAGGGCACGGTCTCCTCGAGGATTTCGTCGATCAGCCGAGTACGCGCGACGACGGACGAACGGACTCCGGGCCAACGACGATCGATGATTCCGACGATCATCCGGTGCGCGTGTTGCGATCGTCCGAGTCGGGCGACCCAGCACAAGGGCGGCGAGAGGAAGCTGGACGCGAGGGGGTCGGCGATGGGCGCAGCGGCACCCGAGCGCGTGGTCTCGAGAGCGCGGAACAGCGCGTTGTGCTCGGCGGTCCTGCTCGGTTCCCCGGCGCGCATGATGCAACCTCCACAATCGATTCGATACGTCCGTGTATCGAGTCGATACGATGATGTATCGTGTCGGGAATGTCAACCCCTCGCGTTCGGCCCACCCGTGAGGAGACACGGGACCGGATCATCACCGCCGCAGCCGACGTGTTCGCCCAGCACGGTGTGGCAGGAACCTCCGTCGAACAGATCGCCGTCGCCGCGGGGTTCACGCGGGGCGCCTTCTACTCGAACTTCTCGACCAAGGAAGAGCTCGCGGTCGCCATGCTCGAGGACCACCTTGCCGCGAGCCGGTCCCACAACGACGCGCTCCTCCACCGCCATGCGGACCCGGCCGCCTTCGTCGACGCGCTCCGAGACGACGTCGGCCGCGACGATCCTCTCCACCGCAACCCGCTCCTGCAAATCGAGCTCATGCTCTACGTGGCCCGCACGCCCGAACTCCGGCCCGTCCTCGGACAGCATCTCGAGGCGAAGCGTGGCCTCGTCGGTGAACTGGCTGCGACAACGCTGCGAGCGAACGGCGTCGATCTCGGTGTCGAATCCGACCAGGTCGGCATGGTGCTCGTCGCGCTCGAAGACGGACTCCGCCTCCATCGCCTGATCGACCCGGACTCGACCCCCGCCGACGCATTCCTCGACACCCTCGAGCTGCTGCAGCGCCTCATGACCCAGCCGTAGGTCATCGGGATGGCCCGTACAGGATCGGAGAACGGTCGAGCGAGCGATCGCTACTGTCCGGCCGATGAGCGATCATCTGGGACCGAGCGCCGCCGACGCAGGATTCGACGTTCCGATGTTCGCATTGGGAGCTGTCGTCTACGTGGAACGCAACGACGAGATCCTGCTCCTGAAGCGGGCCGAGGGCTCGGCGCTGGCCGGACAGTGGTTCCTCCCCGGCGGGGCCATCGAGCGGGGCGAGCTACCGGAGGACGGTGCCCGCCGTGAGCTGCGCGAAGAGGCGGGGATCGAGATCGATGGCGAGTTGGAGTTGATCGGCGCCTACCCGATGTTCGTGTACGGCGTGGACATGTTGCAGCTCTCCTATCGCGGTCGGGTCTCCGATGGTGTCGACGCCACGATCAGCCACGAGCA
>JBBKVY010000099.1:0-94506 GCA_037968675.1 Acidimicrobiales bacterium
GCGTACAGGCCGGCCAGGTCCGCTTCATCCTCGCCGGCAGCCTGCTCAGCGCGCTGATGATCTTCCGCCAGCAGGGCATCTTCGGCAACAAGCGGGAGGTGGCCCTCGATGACCGGTGATCACTTCCAGGGCATCGACGAGACACCCGGTGTGGCCAAGCGCGACACCATCGTCTCGGCCAGCGGGTTGGTCCGTCGCTTCGGCGGCATCACCGCGGTCGACGTCGAGCACCTCGAGATCGAGAAGGGGGTCATCACCGGCCTCATCGGTCCCAACGGAGCCGGCAAGACGACGTTCTTCAACCTCATCACCGGCTTCGACGACGCCACCCAGGGCAGCTTCCAGTTCAAGGGGAAAGAACTCAGCGGCGTTCCGGCCTACAAGGTCGCCCGCAGGGGACTGGTGCGCACGTTCCAGCTGACGAAGGCGCTCTCGAAGCTGAGCGTCATCGACAACATGAAACTGGGCGCGGTCGGTCAGTCGGGCGAGCATCCGTTCAAGGCGCTGATCCGCCCCCTGTGGACCTCCGAGGAACGCGAGATCGAGAGGCGCGCCGACGAACTGCTGAAGCGATTCAAGCTCTACGAGAAGCGCGACGACTATGCCGGCGAGCTGTCCGGTGGTCAGCGCAAGCTGCTCGAGATGGCTCGTGCGCTGATGGCCGATCCCGAGGTCATCTGTCTCGACGAGCCGATGGCCGGCGTGAACCCGGCGCTCACCCAATCGCTGCTCCAGCACGTGAAGACGCTCAAGGACGAGGGGCTCACGGTCATCTTCGTCGAACACGACATGGACGTCGTGCGCGACATCTCCGACTGGGTCGTGGTCATGGCCGAGGGCGCCATCATCGCCGAGGGCTCCCACGCCAGCGTCGGCAAGAACCAGCGCGTGATCGACGCGTACCTGGGTGCCGCCCACGAGATCGACCTCGGCACCATCGAACTGGAGCCGGAGGACTGATGGCCGCCACCATCGGGGAGCCACTCCTCGTCGCCGACGAGTTGGTGGCCGGCTACCTGCCGGGCGTCAACATCCTCAACGGCTGCAACATCACGGTCGGCGAGGGTGAACTGGTCGGCATCATCGGCCCCAACGGTGCCGGCAAGTCGACGGCGCTGAAAGCGATCTTCGGCCTGATCCCTGTACGTGGCGGGACTGTGTCCCTGCGCGGTGAGAGCATCGCCAACCACAAGGCCCACGAGTTGGTCGAGCGCGGTGTGGGCTACGTGCCGCAGAACGACAACGTCTTCCCGAGGCTCACCGTCAAGGAGAACCTCGAGATGGGCGTCTTCTTGAAGCCCAGCCGGTTCAAGAACTCCTTCGACCGGGTCATCTCGATGTTCCCCCGGCTCGGTGAGCGTGCCGACCAGCGTGCCGGCGCCCTCTCGGGCGGCGAACGGCAGATGCTGGCCATGGGTCGGGCCCTGATGATGGACCCGTCGGTCCTGTTGCTCGACGAGCCGTCCGCCGGCCTCTCGCCCGCCTTCCAGGACGACGTGTTCCTGCGCTGCCGCCGCATCAACGAAGCCGGTGTGTCGATCCTCATGGTCGAACAGAACGCCAGCAAGTGCCTCCAGATCTGCCACCGGGGCTACGTGCTCGACCAGGGGGCCAACGCCTACACCGGTACCGGCCGAGAGTTGCTCGTCGATCCCAAGGTCGTCGAGCTCTACCTCGGAACCCTCGCCCAGGGCCGCTGACACGTCAGCCGTTCGGGCTGCGTGCAGAACCCTCGCGGGCCCCACCGGCCCCTGCGACGTCGCATCGCTCGACGCGACGCTGTCGGATCGTCACCCTCGGAACGCGAAGAGGCCGGGCCTCTCGGCCCGGCCTCCTCGACTGACTGACGTTCGTTTCGCTGTGTCTACAGCTGGGCGAACTTGTACTCGGTGATGGCATCGTCGATGACGTTGCCCTCGCCGTAGCTCAGGATCGCGAAGCTCGCCTCGGTGGGCTCACCGGCGTCCCCGAACGTCTGCGGGCCCGAGGGGCCGTCGTAGTCGATGTCGGTGCCGTCGGCGATCATGCCGGCGCACTCCTCGAACGAGGTGCAGACCTCGCCGTCACGGGTGACACCGTTGATCTCCTCGGCGATGGCAACCGCGTCGTCGCTCTCGGCCACCAACGCGGCCAGGGCCGTGATGACGATCGAGTCGTACGTCTCGGGGCCGTAGGAGAAGTCCTCCAGCGCCGGGTCGACCTCGAGGAGACGTTCCCGGAAATCGTCGGTGAGTTCGGCGGCGGGCAGGGTGCCCTTCACGCCGACCAACGAAGCCGAGACCTGCTCGCCCGTGGCGTTGCCGATGTTGCCGTCGACGAGGTAGATGCTCTTCGAGTCGGGCGTGTAGCCGTTCTCGAACAGGCCGGTCAGGATCCGGGCGGTTTCGTCGAAGCCGATGAGGACGAGGGCGTCGCTGTCGGCATCGACGACCTGCTGGACCTCGGAGTCGAAGTTCTCGGCGAAGGGGTCGTAGACGAACTCTGCGTCGATGGTGACGCCCTGTTCCTCGAGGGGCTCCTTGGTGAACTTGAGCAGACCTTCACCGTAGGGATCCTGGAGCGCCATGATCGTGGCGCTCTCGTTGCCCTCCGCGATCAGGAGATCGGCGAGGACACGGCCCTGGAGGACGTCGGACGGCGCCGTACGGAAGTACAGGCCGTTGTCGTCGTAGTCGGTGAAGTCCGGCGAGGTGTTCGCCGGGCTGAAGTGGATCTTGCACGCGCCCGTCACCTTGTCGATGAAGGTGAACGACACGCCCGACGAGGCCGCACCGACGAAGACGTCGGCGCCCTCGTTGAGGTGACGGTCGACGGTCTGGCTGGCGACGTCGGTCGACGTGTCGCCCGAGTCGCCCTGGAACAGCTCGACGTCGGCGTCGAGGACGCCGCCGGCGGCGTTGATGTCATCGACGGCGAGTTCCGCGGCCGCGAACTCGGGCGGGCCGAGGAACGCGAGGTTCCCGGTCTCGGGCAGGACCGTGCCGACCTTCAGTACGCCGTCACCGTCGCCCGGCTCGCAGTCCGTGGCTGGCGGGTCGTCGCCGCTGTCGGTCGTGTCGTCCGTCTGGTCGCCGTCGCCCGAGGCAGTGTCGTCGTCGTCGCCGCAAGCAGCGGCAACGAGCGCGAACGCCATGAGCAAAGCGATGAGCAGGCGTAGCTTGCCTGTCTTTCGCATGTGATCAGTTTCCTTTGTGTTCATCAACAGGGACGCTGGAGGTTAACTCCCGGGGGCACAGCGACGCGTTCCATCCGTGCGAAATGAGCAGTGTGCCCGATATCCGGTATTGATCCGTTTCCGACGCGCGAGGCGGAGTTCCCGGTGTCAGGGCCCAGTGTCAGGAGCCCGTCAGGTGGCCGGTGCGCAAGGATGGGACCGATGGGTGACCTCGCCGTGCTCCGCGATCGATTGCGCGACCTCGACCGTGTCGTCGTGGCGTTCTCCGGTGGCGCCGACTCTGCGTTCCTCGCCTGGGTCGCACACGACACCTTGGGTCACCGGGCAACCGCAGTGACCGCGGTCTCCGCGTCGCTCGCCGGCCTCGAACACGACGACTGCCGCGACCTCGCCGACGAGTGGGGCCTGGACTGGCGCGAAGTCCACACCGACGAGATGGACAACGCCGCCTACCGCCAGAACGACACCGACCGGTGCTTCTGGTGCAAGGACGCGTTGATGGACGCCATCGGACCGCTGGTGGCGGAGACGTCGGCCACGGCGATGTTGGGAGTCAACCTCGACGACCTCACCGACCACCGGCCCGGGCAGCGAGCTGCGGCCGAGCGAGGCGCCGTCTTCCCGCTCGTCGACGCCGGCTTCACCAAGGACGACGTGCGAAGGACGTCGCGCGAGCTCGGTCTGCGGACGTGGGACAAACCCGCCGCGCCCTGCCTCGCGTCGCGCCTGCCGTACGGCACGCCGGTCACGCTCGGTCGGCTCCGGTCGATCGAGCGGGCCGAAGCGGCGCTGCGCGCCATGGGCTTCGACGAGCTCCGGGTGCGTCACCACGGCGAGCTCGCCCGTATCGAGCTGCCGGTCGACCGGATCGACGAGGCGATGACCGCCCGAGCCGGTGTCGTGGCGGCGGTGCGTGCCGCTGGGTACCGCTGGGTCTCGATCGACCTCGACGGCCTCCGTTCCGGCAACCTCAACCCGTAGCGCGCGGCTACCTTGCCGACGGAGTCTCTGACGGCTCCGTCACGGGGGAAAAGATGGCCGAGATCACCAAGAAACACGCAGACGCGAAGGGAGACCAGGTCGCGCTGATCGACGAGTTCCGGTCCGAGACGTGGGCCGAGCTCGACGACGCCACGAACCGGCTCGTCAACGGGTTTCGCGACGCGGGCCTCGTACAAGGCGACACCATCTCGATCCTGTGCGGCAACCGGTGCGAGAACTTCGAGGTACAGGCGGCAGGCGGCCATGCCGGCCTGTTCATGGTCCCGGTCAACTGGCACTGGACCGGTGAGGAGCTGGCCTACGTCCTCGACGACTCCGACTCGAAGGCACTCGTCGTCGACGGCCGCCATCTCGACATCGCCACCGACGCGGTGGGTCGCCTCGGACATCGACTCCTGTTGCAGTTGGTCATCGACGCCGACGCCCCCGAAGGCTTCACCGACTATGCCGACTTCCTCGCGGCGTCGTCGCCCGACGAACCGGCCGATCAGACCCTCGGCGGGCCGATGTTCTACACGTCGGGCACGACCGGGTTCCCGAAGGGCGTGCGCACCTCGACGATCCAGCCGGGCATGCCGGCGAACCTCATGGAGCTGGTGGCGGCCGGCCTGGGGGCCAGCCTCTCGATCCCCGAGGGAGGAACGACGCTGCTCTGCGGGCCGCTGTACCACTCGGCGCAGTGGGCGTGGTCGCTCCTGCCACTGCTCTCTGGCAGCCGCTGCGTCATGCAGCACAAGTTCGATCCCGCCGAGGTCCTGGGCCTCATCGACGAGCACGGCGTCACCAACGTGCACCTCGTCCCGACGCAGTTCATCCGGCTGCTCAAGCTGCCCGATGAGGCCAAGCGTGCATTCGCCGGCGACTCGCTCGAATGCGTCTGGCACGGCGCCGCCCCCTGCGCGCCGCAGGTGAAACGAGACATGATCGACTGGTTCGGCCCCAAGGTGTGGGAGTACTACGGCGGGACCGAGGGTGGGATCATCACGGTGATCTCGGCCGACGAGTGGATCGAGCGCCCGGGGAGCGTGGGCCGGATCGGCGCCAACTACGAGATCCAGATCCTCGACGACGACGGCGACGCCGTGCCGCAGGGCCAGTCCGGTCAGATCTGGTTCAAGAACCTGCTGGGTACCGACTTCGAGTACCACAAGGCCCCGGACAAGACGGCGAGCGCGCACCGCGCCGGCGGCTTCGGCACCCTCGGTGACATCGGCTACCTCGACGACGAGGCCTACCTCTACCTCTCCGACCGCAAGATCGACATGATCATCAGTGGCGGCGTCAACATCTATCCCGCGGAGATCGAGGGCGTGCTGGTCACCCATCCGTCGATCCGCGACGCGGCGGTGTTCGGGATCCCGCACGACGAGATGGGTGAGGAGGTCAAGGCAGCGGTCGAACTCGCCGACGGCCACCGACCATCGGCCGACCTCGAGCGTGAGATCATCCGCCACGTACGCGACCACCTCGCGGGGTACAAGGCGCCCAGGTCGGTCGACTTCGAGGACGAGTTCCCCCGGCATCCCACCGGCAAACTCTACAAGCGCCTCCTGCGCGACCCGTACTGGGAAGCGGCGGGCAGGAGTCTCTGACCGACCCGTCTCGAGGACTACCGCCGCGTGATGTCGCCTGCCGTCCACAGCGGGAATGCCAGGTGTTTCACGCCGAGGTGCTCGACGATGCGGTCGTCGGCTGCGAAGGTCTCGAAGCACCGCGTCGCGACGTCGACGCCGACCATGTAGACGAAGTCGCCCCAGGGCAACAGGACCGGACCGTCGTCGACGTCGCCGGCGCGTACGACGGCCTCGACCTCGAGCGATGGCCGCTCGGGGTGCGACGGATCGAGACAGACCGAGTGGTACACGATCCCCTCGAACACCGACATCGCCTTGATCTTCACCAGCCCATCGTCCCCGGTCCGCCCTTGAACGGACCGACCACCTTGGACGTGATCCATCCGCCGTAGAACGACCCATCGTTCGGGTCGACGACCTCACCGTCGACGGCGCATTCGTCCATCAGCTGCGCGTACAAGCCGAAGTGGTCGACGAGGGGAGCGAACCGTTCGGTCGGTGCCGGATAGCACCACACCGCGTTCTCGGCCGTGCGATCACCCACCTGCACGGTCCAGTACGTGGCCGCACCCTTCCACTCGCAGAACGTCCGGCTCGTGCCGGGCACGAGGAGATCGGTGCGAACATCGTCGGCGGGTAGGTAGTAGGCCGGCGGCTGGCTGGTCTCGAGCACGCGGACCGACCGGGTGGTGTCGGCGATCCGCACACCGCCGAAGTCGACGGTCACGTGGTGGTCGCACCCCTCGACGGCGGGTGGTCGGGGATAGTCCCAGACCGATTCCTGTCCGGGGCCGGGTTCGACGCGGTGGGGTCGCATGCCCGAAGCTTGACGCCGATGCCGCCCACTGCCAACCCACCCCCCGTCGATCCGGCCGACGAGGAACGCTTCGCGGCGATCTCGACAGACCTGGTCGCCGCCGTGGCGGCGGTGGTGCCCGGTTGGACGGCGCGTCTCGTGACCGATCGCGTTCACGCCTGGCGCGGCCACGTCAGTCCCGAGGTGGTTGCCGCCGCGGCCGCCGCCGGCGTTGCCGCCGCGGCCGATGTCGTCCCTCGCCTGCGGGAACTGGTGGCGACCGATCTCGACGATCAGCGAACCAACCCGTTGTCGTTGTTGCGTGACACGACGAAATTCGCACATCGCGTGCTCGTCGATCTCGGTGTGCCCGCGCTGCCCCGGGACGAGTTCTCGAGGCGATCGTTCCCCGATGACGTCTATGCCCTGGCACCGGCGTCCTGGGACGAGGTCGACCCCTCGCTCCACGAGCCCGGTCTCACCTGGGGTGCCGGCAAGGCGTTCCTGTTCAAGGCCCGGCGCCGGGCGGAGGGCCGGACATGACCGTGTACGCGATCAGCAGCGACCTCATGGACGGTTCGAAGATCCGGTCGGGCATCGACGGCGTCCAGATGGTGCGTCCGGGCGAGTCGTTGGACGACGCCACCGTCGTCCTCGTCGATCTCGCGCTGGATGGTGCGCTCGGCGCCGCACTCGCGACGGAGGCACGCGTGCTCGCCTACGGCAGTCACGTCGACGGCGACACCTTGGACGCCGCAACCGCTGCGGGTGCACAGGCGATGCCCCGGTCGGTGTTCTTCCGTCGCCTGCGCGACGGCACGCTCCTCGACTGATCAGTCGGGGGGGTCGAGGCGCTGCCAGCCGGCGTCGGTGATCGAACGGGGCTCGAAGAACAGGCAGTCCTCCGGGCATGCGAAGGGCATCTCCTCGGCCGCACCGAGTCGGCACCGCTGGAGCACGTCGCCCGCCGGTGTCGACCGGGTCGAGTAATGCCGACAGTCTTCTCGCACAGCCACGCTCCAAGTGTCGCGCAGGACCGCGCCCAGACCCGACCGGTAGGGTCCGCGCCCATGAGTGAGCGCCTCCTGGTCATCGGCGGTGACGCAGGAGGCATGGCCGCCGCGTCGCAGGCCCGTCGCCGCCAGCCCTACATGGAGATCGTGGCGCTCGAGAAGGGGAACCGCACGAGCTACTCCGCCTGCGGCATCCCCTATCTCGTGGCCGGGGATGTCGCGAGTGCCGACGAGCTCATCGCCCGCACCCCCGAGGAGTTCCGCGACAAGTACCGCATCGACGTGCGGATGCACCACGAGGTCATGGGCATCGATCTCGACGCCGGCAAGGTGGACGTCCACGACCACACACGGCAGCGGACGTTCCAACTCGGATTCGATCTGCTCCAGATCGGCACCGGCGCCCGCCCGATCCGGCCCGACATCCCCGGCATCGACCTCCCGCACATCCACGGTGTGCAGACCGTCGACGACGGCGTCGCACTGCTCGCACACGCCCGCAACTCGAACTGCCGCAAGGTCACCGTGATCGGTGGCGGCTACATCGGCATCGAGATGGCCGAGGCGTTCATCCGTTGGGGGGCCGACGTCACGCTCGTCGAGGGCAACGGACAGCTCATGCGGACCTTCGACCCCGACATGGCCGAGCCCATCGCCAAGGCGATGCGGGCCCACGGCGTCGACGTGCGCCTCGGCGTACGGGCGCACGGCTTCGAGGACCGACAGGTGCTGACCGACGACGGACCGATCGCCGCCGATCTGGTGGTGCTCGGTCTCGGGGTGACGCCGAACTCCGAACTCGCCGGCGAAGCGGGGGTGACGCTCGGCGTCCGGAACGCCATACACGTCAACCGTCGGCAGCAGACGTCGAAGGACGGCGTCTACGCCGCTGGCGATTGCGCCGAGTCGTTCCACCGGGTCAGCAGACGCCAGGTGCACGTCGCCCTCGGCACCGTCGCCAACAAGCAGGGTCGTGTGGCCGGCATCAACCTGGGTGGTGGCTATGCGAGCTTCCCAGGCGTGGTCGGCACGGCCATCACGAAGGTCTGCGCCACCGAGATGGCCCGAACCGGCCTGAACGAGTCCGAGGCCGACCGCAACGGATTCGTCTACGAATCGGTCACGATCTCGTCCACGACTCGGGCGGGCTACTTTCCCGACACCAAGCCCATCTCGGTCAAGTTGCTGGCCGAGCACGGCTCGCGCCGGGTGCTCGGCGCGCAGATCGTCGGCGAGGAGGGAGCGGCCAAACGGATCGACGTCCTCGCGGCGGCGATCACCGCCGAGATGACGGTCGACGACGTGATCGACCTCGATCTCGCCTACGCGCCACCGTTCTCCGGCGTGTGGGACGCTGTGCACATCGCCGCTCGGAAGGGCGCCCAAGCGCTCGACGATGCGGTTCACGACCACACGGAGCAGACGTGAAGCAGATCACCGCCATCATCAAACCCTTCAAGCTCGATGACGTGAAGGAAGCGTTGAAGGGGATCGGCATCCAGGGCATGACGGTGTCCGAGGTGCAGGGGTTCGGCCGCCAATCCGGCCACACCGAGGTGTATCGCGGTGCGGAGTACACGGTCGAGTTCGTCCCGAAGGTCAAGGTCGAAGTGGTCGTGGCGCCGGGCCAGGAACTGGGGGTCGTCGACGCCATCGCCGACGCGGCGAAGACCGGCAAGATCGGCGACGGCAAGATCTGGGTCACCGATCTCGACGCCGTCATCCGGATCCGCACCGGGGAACGTGACGGAGACGCCGTGTAGCGAGCGACCCGACCGACCGGTCGGTAGGCTGACCGCATGCCGCTGTCTGACGCCGCGCTCACCGAGGAACTCGCACCTGTCGTCGCGGGTCTCGTGGACCGCCACCTGACCAACACCAAGGAGTGGTTCCCCCACCGTCTGGTGCCCTGGAGCCGGGGCGAGGACATGGGGCCGGACTACGACTGGGACCCGAACGACACCGTTCTGTCGCCCGCGGTGCAGTCGGCGATGATCGTCGACCTGCTGACCGAGGACAACCTCCCCTATTACTTCGAGACGATCTACAACCTCTTCGGCCACCACGAACCATGGGGGGTGTGGGCCCGCCGGTGGACGGCCGAGGAAGGACGCCACTCGATCGTCATCCGCGACTACCTCCACGTGACCCGTGCTGTCGATCTCGACGAGCTCGAGCGCGGCCGTATGGCCCAGGTGTCGCTGGGCGAGGTGCCCCACCCCGAGACCGTCCAGGACGGTCTGGCCTACGTGACCATGCAGGAACTGGCCACCAAGATCAGCCACCGCAACACCGGCCGTCTCCTCGACGACAAGATCGGCTACCAGGTCATGGCCACGGTCGCCGGCGACGAGCAACTCCACCACGTCTTCTATCGCGACGCCGCCACCGCAGCCCTCGAGGCCGATCCCGACGGCATGGTCATGGCCATCGACCGCCAGGTCCGCACATTCGCCATGCCGGGTACCGGCATCCCCGGGTTCGCCACCCATGCCAAGCGCATCGCCCGGGCGCAGATCTACGACATGCAGATCCATCTCGACCAGATCCTGCGGCCGATGGTGGTCGACCACTGGAGGCTCCCGGACCTCGAGGGCTTGTCGCCCGAGGCCGAGCAATCACGGGAGACGGTGCTGAAGTACCTCGACCGCGTCGACTCCGCGGCACGAAAGCTGGCGGCTCGGCGCGACCGCGATCTCGAGCGCGAACTCGCCACTGCGTAGGGGATCCAGGCCTCCTCGGCCCCGTTCACAGAGCGGAAACAATCAGGACCCTCGCTCGTCACATCCTGACGCGAATGTGACTCGAACACCTGCGGCGCCCGGTCGCGGGTCGTCCGCGAGCGTGGAGGAAGTCCGTGGAAGGCAACAACGCCTGGTTGCTCATCTCATCTGCCCTGGTCCTGTTCATGATCCCGGGCCTGGCGTTGTTCTACGGCGGGATGGTGCGTTCGAAGAACGTGCTCAACATGTTGCTCATGAACACCTACTGCGCCTTGGTGGTCCCGATCATCTGGGTCCTCGCCGGCTACTCGCTGGCGCTCAACGGGAACAGCGACTCGCAATTGATCGGCAACACGGACCTGTTCGGTCTCTCCGGCGTGACCGACGGCAGCACGCTCCTCGGCATCGCCTTCCTGATGACCTTCGCCGCCATCACGCCCGCCCTCATCTCCGGCGCGGTCGCGGACCGCATGAAGTTCGCCGCATGGGCAGTGTTCGTGCCCCTCTGGAGCCTCCTCGTCTACTGCCCGGTCGTGTTCTGGATCTACGGTCTCGACGGCGAGGGCGAGGTCGTCGGTTGGCTGGGTGCGCGAGGCTCACTCGACTTCGCGGGCGGCACCGCCATCCACATCAATGCCGGTGTGGCGGCGCTGGCGATGGTGCTCGTCCTGGGAAAGCGCAAGGGCTGGCCACGTGAGGCAATGGCGCCGCACAACCTGCCGCTCGTGATGTTGGGAACCGGCATCCTGTGGTTCGGTTGGTTCGGGTTCAATGCCGGTTCGGCGTTCGAGGCCAACGACGTCGCGATCCAGGCGTTCATGAACACGTTCCTCGCCGCATCGTCCGGCGGGCTCTCCTGGCTGGTGATCGAACGCCTCAGAGACGGCCACTTCACGACATTGGGCGCGTGCTCGGGCATCGTCGCAGGCCTCGTCGCCATCACGCCGGCAGCCGGATTCGTCGGCGGTCTCGCAGGCATCGCGTTCGGCGTTGCCGCCGGCGCCCTCTGCTACCTGGCCATCCAGCTCAAGTACCGGTTCGGGTACGACGACAGCCTCGACGTCGTCGGCGTGCACATGGTCGGAGGGATCATCGGGGGACTGCTCATCGGGTTCTTCGCCGACTCGAGCATCATCGGCCGGACCGAGGGCGACTTCCTCGACGGCGTGTTCTTCGGCGGCGGCACCGAGCTCCTGGTCGAACAGGCGCTGTCGATCGTCGTCGTCCTCGTCTACTCGTTCGTGGTGACATTCGCGCTCGCGAAGGTCCTCGCCGCCAGCATCGGCATCCGCGTCGACGAGGCCGAGGAGTTCGGCGGGCTCGACCAGTCGGAGCATGCCGAGTCGGGATACGCACTCGCCGACCTCGGCTCGATGCAACGCGGCTGACTCGTAGGCTCCCCACCCCATGGACCGCGCGCGAGACGAGCTCAGCGCCGACACCTCGCTCGTCGGGCGGGCGCTGTGCGAGGCCTTCGCCGATCGCGCCGACGCGTATCTGCGGGCGTTGTTCACCGGCGCGGTCGAGGCGTCGTCGGGCATCGCCCTCGTCGCACTCGGCGGCTACGGACGTCGCGAGCTGAGCCTCCAGTCGGATCTCGACGTCCTGTTGTTGCACGACGGCAGGCGCGACATCGGCCCGGTCGCCGACGCCATCTGGTATCCGGTCTGGGACACCGGCGTGAAGCTCGGTCATGCGGTGCGAACGACGAAGGAGGCGCTGGCGCTCGCCGGCGACGACCTCGACTCGGCGACGGCGCTGTTGCAGGCACGTCACCTCGGCGGTGACGAGTCACTCACCGCGGTCCTCGTCGCCAAAGCGGCTGATCTTTGGCAGAAGCGATCCAAACGGTTCCTCCCCGAGCTCGCCGACCGTGTCCGGGAACGACATGCCCGCTCGGGTGAGGTCGCGTTCCTCCTCGAACCCGATCTGAAGGAGGGCCGGGGTGGGCTGCGCGACGTGCAGTCGCTCCACTGGGCAGCGCAGGCCCGAGAACTGCTCTGGGCGGGCGACGACGTCGCTCTCGACACGGCCTACGACGTGTTGCTCGCGACGCGGGTCGAGCTCCACCGCCGAACCGGGCGGCCGGGAGACGCGCTCGTGCTGCAGGAACAGGATGCGGTGGCGACGGCGCTCGGTGACGCCAGCGCCGACGATCTGATGCGCCGAGTGGCCTCGGCTGCGAGGACGATCGCGTTCCGGTCCGACGACACCTGGCGTCGAGTCGAATCGTCGCTGCGAGGACCCATCGGTCGACTCGCACGACGAGACCGGATCGTCGCGCCGTCGATCGTGGTGCGGGACGACGAGGTGCACCTCGCCGCCGATGCCGAGCTGGGCGATCCCGTGCTCGGTCTCCGGGTACTCGCGGTGGCCTCCGTCGAAGACCTCCCGGTCCACCGGTCGACGCTCGATCGCCTCGCCGCGCTCCCGGACCTGCCGGTGCCGTGGCCCGATGACGCCCGAGACGCACTCGTCACCGTCCTGGGTGCAGGCCGCGCCGCCATCGGACACCTGGAGTCGTTCGACCAGCACGGACTGTTCACCAAGGTGTTGCCCGAGTGGTCGGCGGTCCGGTCGAAGCCGCAGCGGAACGCCTATCACACGTTCACGGTCGACCGTCACCTGTGCGAGGCCGCAGCGAACGCGGCGGCCCTCGCCGGCCGTGTCGATCGGAACGACCTGCTCCTGATCGGCACATTGCTGCACGACATCGGCAAGGGGTTCCCCGGCGACCACACCGAGGTCGGCATGGAGTTGGTCGACGACATCGGGCGCCGCATGGGATTCGGCGACGCCGACGTCGGCACGCTGGTCGCCATGGTCGAGCACCACCTCTTGCTCCCCGATGTGGCCACGCGCCGCGACCTCGACGACCCCGAGGTCATCGACCGGGTCGCGGGCGACCTCGGATCGCTCGAGCAGCTCGAACTCCTCCACGCCCTCACCGAGGCCGATTCGATGGCCACGGGTCCGGCGGCATGGAGTCCGTGGAAGGCCGAGCTGGTCGACACGCTCGTCGCCCGCGTCGCGCACGTGCTCGGCGGCGGCGAGGTCGACGAGGTCACCGCCGACTTCCCGACCAACGCCCAGCTGACCCGTGTGGTCGATGGTGTCCGGATCGTCGAGGGTGAGGGGCAGACGTTGACGGTGATCGACGTCGACCGGCCCGGCCTGTTCAGCCGGGTGGCGGGGGTGCTGTCGCTGCACGGGCTGGCGGTGCTCGACGCCAACATCGCCACGATCGACGGACGCGCGCTCGAGGTCCTGAGCGTCGAGTCGAGCTTCGGTCCGACCTTCTCGTGGGACAAGGTCGTGACCGACATCGCGTTGGCGCTGGATGGCCGGCTGGCGCTCAAGGCCCGCCTCGCCGATCGAGAGGCGACCTACCAGCGCCCGCGGAGCACGCTCGACATCGAGGCCAAGGTCGAGTTCCATCTCGACGATTCCTCCACCGCGACGGTCGTCGAGGTCCATGCGACCGATTCCGTGGGCGTGCTCTACCGGATCACCGACGCGATCGCCGAGCTCGACCTCGACATCAGTCGTGCCCGGGTGCAGACCCTCACCGACCAGGTGGTCGACACGTTCTACGTGCAGGGTCCCGGGGGCGGGAAGGTCGAAAAGGTCATGCGTGACGAACTGCGCCGAGCGATCCTCCACGCCCTGCGCTGAGTTCGGGCGGCGGCTGCCGGACGAAGTGCGCGGCTACACGCCGTAGCTGTTGCGGCCCCGGTCGTCCCACTCGACGGCGAAGGCGAAGAACTCGTCCCCGAAGGGATCGGCGCCCTGGAGGGGCATGGAGCCTCGACGGATCGTCCAGTCGTCGGGCGCGAGCTGCGCCGCCGTGGCGAAGTGGGGTGCGGCGGCGGCGTCGTCGCCCCGGCGGTGGAGCCACGCAGCCACGCGCCGGTGGGCGCGAGCGAGCGACGGTGCGTCCGAGGGAGGTTGCGACCACCGGTCCATGAGGCCAAGGTCGAGCTCACCCTCGACGACCCATCGGCGGAGTGCGTCGTGGTGCACCGCAGAGTCGACGCCGGAGAACTCGCGGAACCGATCGTCACCGGGCGCGATGGTCGGTGGGCGGACCATGTCGCCCCGCTCGTCGAACCACACCGCGGTCGGGACGTTGACGATCCCGAACCAGTCGGCGACCACGTGGTGCACGTCGAGGACGGACGGGAAGGTGAGCCCGGCCTCGTCGAGCCAGGGACGGGCTGCGTCGGCATCGTCGTCGAGGCTGACGGCCACGGCGGTCACACCGTGGGCGGCGTGTTCACGGATCAGTTGCTCCCAGACCGGGAGCTCGTGGCGGCACCCTCACCAGGATGCCCAGGCGATGAGCACGACCTTCTTGCCAGCAGTACCCGAGAGATCGACCATTCGACCGTTCACGTCGGGAAGGGAGAGCTCGTGGAGGTTCCGGACCTCGCCGCGGCCCATCGGATCGTCGGCGAACGCGAGCACCGGCCCGGCGGGATCGAAGACCGTCTGCTTGCCCAGCGCCTCGGCCACGGCGCGGAGGTCGAGCGAGCCGTCGTCGTCGTCGATCTGGTCACGGACGGGAACGCAGACCGGCCCTCGACAGAGGCCTTCGGCCTTGCGAGTCCAGCCGATCGCGGTCTCGAGGTCGCTCGGCGCGATCCACACGCGCTCGCCGTCGACCCGGGCGTCGACCGAGGACTCGGTGTCGTCGAGCACGGTGATGGTCATGGGCCCACCTTCGCACACCGTGCTCGGTAGGTTCGCTCTGCATGGCTGACGACCGGAGCCCGAGCCGACAGGATCTCCTCCGGTGGTCGGAGGCGCTGGCCGGGATCGCCAAGACGGGCCTCGGCTTCACGGACAGTCTCTACGAGAGGGAGCGGTACGAGGAGATCCTCGCGGTGGCCGGCGACATCCGGGTGGCTGCGGGATCGGACTTCGATCCCGACCACTTCATCGACGAGTGGATGAAGGGCGTCGGCGACGGCGTGCCCGGCTATCAGACACCCAAGGTGGCGATCGGTGCCGTCGTGTACAACGACGATCGCGAAGTGCTGCTGGTCCAACGCTCCGACTCCGGGGTGTGGCTCTATCCCACGGGCTGGGCCGACATCGGGTATTCGGCCGCCGAGGTCGCGGCCAAAGAGGTCGGGGAGGAGACCGGCATCGAATGCGAGGTGCTGCGCGTCCTGATGGTCCTCGACGGGATGCGCCTCGGCTTCACCACCGTGCCGCTCTACTCACTGGTGTTCCTGTGCCGAGCGACCGGCGGCTCACTGCGACGACACGAGCTGGAGACCACCGACGTCGGCTTCTTCGCCCGCGACGCGCTCCCGTCGCCGATGGCCGGCCTCGACCACTGGGGCGAGCACGCGTTCCGGGCGATCGACGGCGAGGATGTACAGGTCTGGTTCGACGCCCCGCGTCCGGACATCTGGCGCACGGAATAGCCGTCAGTCCTGGTCGCGGAGAAAGCGCTCGACTTCGTCGATCAGATCGGAGTGGTCGTCGTCCTCGCCCTCGTCATGGCGTTGCTCGAGTGCGGCGACGTAGGCCTGGGTCTCGTCGTCGTCCTCGACCAGCTCGTTGATCTGGCGCTCGTACGAGGCCGTGGCGATCTCGAGGTCCGTGGTGACGACGCCGACGTCGAGCAACGCCGCGGTCTTCTCCACCAGCGCGAGCGTTGCCTTCGGTGACGGCGAGCCGGGAACGTAGGTCGGGACCGTGGCCCACAACGACGCCGATGTCATGGCAGCGTCGCGGCAGCGTGAGTGGAGCACACCGACGATGCCGGTCGGACCCTCGTAGGTCGACCGAGCGAGGCCGAGCCGCTCGATGACCTCGCGGTCGTAGGCGGTGCCGGCGATGTTGACGGGCCGGGTGTGCGGGACCTCGGCCAGCAGCGCGCCGAGCGTCACGACCATGGCGGCGTCGTAGGCCTGCGCGATCTCGACGGTGAGGTCGCAGAACGTGCGCCACCGGAGTTGGGGCTCGACGCCCTGGAGCAGGATCACGTCGCGTCCGCTGTCGGGCAGTCGGCCGGCGGCGAAGATGTTGCTCGGCCAGTCGATCACCCGGACACCGTCCTCGATGCGTACCTCGGGTCGGGTCGACGTGAAGTCGAAGAACTCCTCCGGATCGATGTCGGCGAAGGGCTCAGCGTCCCAGCGGTCGGTGAACCACCGAACGGCCGATGACGCGGCGTCGCCGGCGTCGTTCCACCCCTCGAATGCCGCGATCACGACCGGGCGTTCGAGTGTGGGGCGGTGTGTCCATCGAAGATGCGCCACCCCAGGAGGGTATCGGCGCATCACCGGTCTTCGGGCGGCGTGAGGCGGTGGTGCGGTCGGTCGCTGGATGGATGACGGCGCCGTGGGTCGGCGCGTTGGTCGGTCGGTGGGCGGGGCTGGCCCGATTAGCGTGCCGTGCATGTTCATCGAGATCGTCGCCGAGGTGACCGACGAGCTGGTCGAGGCCTACGAGCGGTTGACCCCCCAGCTCTCGAAGTCGAACCCGCCGCCCGACCGTGAGGCGCTCGAGGACATCGTCGCGACACCGGCGACCGACATGTTCATCGCGACCGACGACGGCACGATCCTGGGGACGTCGACCCTCGCCGTCTTCCGCATCCCGACCGGCCGCCGTGCGTGGATCGAAGACGTCGTCGTCGACACCGCTGGCCGCGGGCTGGGGATCGGCGGCGCGCTGACTCGCGCCATGGTCGACCGTGCCGCCGAACTCGGCTGCACCACCGTCGACCTCACCTCGCGGCCGACGCGGGAGGCGGCCAACCGCCTCTACCTCCGCGAAGGCTTCGAGGTGCGGGAGACCAACGTGTACCGATACGACCTGCGGGGTCGAGCCGCTACGGCTCGATGAAGATGCACTCCCCGGGGCACTCTTCGGCGGCTTCGATGACGGACTCGATCTGGCTGTCCAGGATGCGGGCCATCCCCTCGGCGCTCGCCGGGTTCGCCTCGCCGTCGAAGAGCTTCTCCTCGCTGAAGTGCGGCGGGACCTCCTTCACGTAGAAGAGCCCGTCGTCCTTCCCGAAGAACACATCGGGCGCGAGCTCCTCACAGAGCCCGTCGCCGGTGCACAAGTCCTGGTCGATCCATACCTTCACTGGGAGTCCCATCGTCGCGTGAGTGGGACGCTACCCGCTGGTCAGCGACGTTGGTCATGCCTGACCTCTTGACGTCAGCGCGACCAGGGGGATCGAGCGCCCCGCGTGCATCGCGTCTCGGCGATACGTCACGTACCCGGGGAAGACGCGGTCCGCCAGGGACCACAGCCGCCGCTGCTCGCGCCCGTCAGTGACAACGGATGCCGTCATCGGTATCCCGTTCACCGTGACCTCCGGATCGGCCAGCAGATTGTGGAACCACGCCGGGTGTCGAGCCGCTCCGGCGTGAGACGCAGCGACGATGACCCGGTCGCCGTCGTGGAAGTAGATGACGGCGTTTCGTCGGAGTTCTCCCGTGCGGGCCCCACGAGTCTCCACTACCGCGGTCGGGATCACGACGGTCGTGGCCACCCGCCCTCCGGACAGTCGCAGCAGCATCGGGTCGAGTTTCCAGCCCACATGTCGGGAGATGAATCGCACCGGTCTGGTCGTGGCGAGCCGAGACATGATCCGCGTCGTGCGGGTCGGTGGTCTCGTCGGATCGATCCGTCGGAGCGGGGTCACCGGGGCACTGCCTGGACGTCGGCGGTCGCGGCGGAGTGCCTGGTTCGGCCCGCAGCACCTGGCGACATGCCCATGATCCGCTTGAACGCTCTGCTGAACGATGCCTCTGACAGGTAGCCGAGCCGACCGGAGACCTCGACGACGCTGAGGCCCTGGTCGCGCAGGAGATCGAGCGCGACGTGCATCCGCCACCGGGTCACGTACTGCATCGCGCTCTCACCGACGAGGTCGCTGAAGCGAGCGGAGAACGCCGAGCGGCTCATCGCGACCTCGGCGGCCAGCGAGGCGACCGACCAGTCGCGCGCTGGTTCCCGATGGACCATGGCGATGGCATGGCCGACGCGTGGGTCCTGGAGTGCTCCCAGCCATCCCCGTCGGGCCGCGGGGTCGGTCTCGATCCACGAGCGGATCGCCTGGATGACGACGATGTCGCAGAGCCGGGTGACGACTGCCTCGCCACCGGGACGGATGGACCGAGTCTCGTTCGCGATCATCGACAGGAGACTGGGGAGCCACTGGAGGTCGGTTGCTCCCGTGGACGGGTCGACGTGGACGATCTCGGGCAGGACGTCGATCAACGTCCGCGCGGCCGGGTGCCCGAACCGGACGGCGCCGCAGATCAGGTCGACCGGTTCGCCACCGCCGCCGTGCCGGATGACCGCGTACTGCTCGCTCAGGTAGTCGTGGGGGATGTCGAAGACCGAGCGCGACGGCGACCCGGGTTCGTCGAGCACCCGGTGCCCGGCGCCGTGGGGGAGCACGGCGAGGTCGCCGCGCCGGATGAAGGTCTTCTCGCCGGCGCTGTCGACCAGCCAGCAACTGCCCGAGGTGACCACGTGGAACCACAGACATCCCGGCATCGGGGGGAGGTCGAGCCCCCACGGTCCGGTGAGCTCCGATCGGCAGTAGAAGACCCCGTCCATCCGGAGGTACTTGAGTGCATCGGCCAGCGGGTCGGCGATGAGCGGGATGGGATCGTCCACGGTCGTGCTCGGGTGCATCAATCGGTGGGCTGGAGCGCTGCGACGCTCGCGAAGGAGACGGCGACGACGTTGGCGATGCTGCGGATGGCGTGCAGCCGGTTCCATGGCCCCTCGTAGTCGGCGCGCGCGGCAGACACGGCAGCCTCGCCGGCACCAGCCAGGTCGAACGCCTCGAGGGTGTCGTTGAGGGGGACGTTGCCGCCCATGGTGATGCCGATGACGCCGACCACGTACGTGACGGTCGCGGCGAGCAGCCAGCTCGCTCGTCGGGTGTTGCCGGCCCGGAAGTCGATGATCGTCGCCCCGGCGAGCACGAAGGCGCTGCCGATGAACGTCACGATGAAGACCGGGTTGAGGATCGCCCGGTTGATGGACTGCATGCTCGCGACGTAGGTCTGGTCGTCGACATCGGCGAGTCCGGGGCCCACGGCCACCATCCATCCCCAGAACAGACCGGCGATGAGTCCGGAGCCGACGATGCCCACGGCGATCGGTGCTGCGGCGGTCATCGTTCGACACCGTTCTGTCCGAGGTGCACGGTGGCGGCGCCGTTGCGGAGCGGGTCCCGCATGAGGCGCAGTGGGTTGACCCCGAGCCCGTAGCTGTGGACCGTCCCGTTGGGCCGGATCCGGACGAACACCGCGCCCGGCATGTCGAGCGCATCGTGGCCCGTGAGCCTGGTGAGGTGGCCATCGTCGACGAGAGCCGTGACCCGGGGGTCGTCCATCTCGACGATTTCCGCCGTCGCCTGGAAATGGATCGTGTACGGCGGTCCGACCGGCAGTCGCCGGAACGGGATACAGACTCCGACCGACGAGTTCCGGGCGACGCTTCGGGCCTTCCGGCTGGTGCGCATGGTGTGTACCCAGAGGTCGCCGTCGACGGTGTCGTAGACGACCCCGGCGACGTGCGCCCTGCCGGCGGCCGAGGTCGTGGCGAGGGTGGCGAACGACCGCTTCCGGATCGTGCGCTCGACCTTCCGCTGCTGCCGAACCTCGGCCTCGGTCCGGTGGCCGGGAGGGTTGGACATGGTGGATGGGGTCTCGTGTGTGCGTTGCATGACGTCCATGATCTGCCACTGGCTGAGGACGGACAATAGCCACCACGCCGATATTCATGTCCGTTCGTCCAGTGTCGTGTCAACCCGTCTGCGCGTCGAGGTGTGCGAGGAGCTTGTCGAAGGCCATGGTCCAGCCTGCGGCGCCGGGCGAGTCGGCGGGGACCCCGGCGTGGGTCATGGTCATCTTCGTCTTCCCGTCGTCGTCGTCGAGTTCGACGATGACCTGCGTCGTGGTGGGGTGATCGTCCGGCATGCCCATCTCCGAGGGTGGGGTGATGTTGCCGTCGGCGTCGCACATCGCCTCGGTGTAGACCAGCCGACGGTTCTCGACGACCTCGAGGTACTCGCCGGTGAACCACATCTGCATGGTGCCGTTCGGCGTCTGCATCGACATGCCCACCAGGCGGTGACCGCCGACGCGGACGTCCATCTCGGCGACGGGGATCTCCGCGCCGGTCGGGCCGTACCAGGCCTTGAAGTGCTCGGGCTCGGTCCACATCGCCCAGACGAGTTCGACCGGGGCGTCGAAGCTGCGTTCGATCACCACGTCCTTGGAAGCGTCGGTGTCAGTCATGGTTGTTCGCCTTTTCCATTGTCGGTTCGGGTTCGGGGTCAGGTTCGGGTCGGAGCCGTCGGAGGTGTTCGTCCATGCGGTCGAAGCGCGCTTCCCAGACGGGCCGATACTGCTCGGCCCAGTCGGCGACCGCTTCGAGCGGCGTCGCCTCGATCGCGCATGGCCGGTACTGGGCGTGTCGGCTGCGCACGATCAGGCCGACACGCTCCAGGACCTTGAGGTGCTTCGAGATCGCCGGGAGGGTCATGGCGAAGGGTTCGGCGATCTCGTTCACCGTCGCGGCACCGTCGGAGAGTCGGGTGAGGATCGCTCGACGCGTGGTGTTGGCCAGGGCGGCGAAGGTCTCGCTGAGCCGGTCGTCGTCGATGGCCACAGACATGGTTGTTGGTACTTTCCACAGTGTGTATTTAACCAGTACGGAAAGTACCGGAGGACGGGCCGGGCGTCAACTGCGGCGTGTGTGACACTGGCGGCGAGGCCCCGTGGGCGGGCCGCACCACATTCCTGAGGGGGAACGATGACCGACGAGAACGGCTCGACTGCGACGATCCCGACCGCCGATGTGGTGGTGGTCGGCGCCGGATTCGCCGGCCTGTACCTGCTGTACCGACTCCGCCATGCCGGGTTCTCGGCGGTGGGTCTCGAAGCGGCGGACGGTGTCGGTGGCACCTGGTACTGGAACCGGTACCCGGGCGCCCGATGCGACATCCAGAGTGTCGACTACTCGTACAGCTTCGACGCCGAGCTCGACGAGGAGTGGGAGTGGTCGGAGCGCTATGCCACCCAGCCCGAGATCCTCCGGTACGTCAACCAGGTCGCCGACCGACACGACCTCCGACGCGACATCCGTTTCGGCACCCGGGTCGCCTCCGCGATCTGGAACGACGACTCGGCGCTCTGGACGATCAACACCGCCGAGACCGACGGATCGGGCGCCGACTCGCTGACGTGCCGCTACTACGTGATGGCCACCGGTTGCCTGTCGGCACCGAAGGAGCCGGACATCGCCGGGGCCGACCAGTTCAGCGGCGAGGTGTACTCCACCAGCCGGTGGCCGCACGAGGGCGTCGACTTCACGGGCAAGCGTGTCGGTGTGATCGGCACCGGGTCGAGCGGGATCCAGTCGATACCGATCATCGCCGACCAGGCCAGCGCACTGACCGTCTTCCAGCGCACGCCGAACTTCTCGATCCCGGCGCACAACGGTCCGGTGACCGAGGAGAAGATGACCCAGATCGAGGGTCGGCGGGTCGAGTACCGCGAGGACGCCCGATGGTCGCGAGTCGGCGTGCCGCTGGAACCGGCAGAGGAGCGCGTGTTCGCTGTCGACGACGCCGAACGACTCCGCCGCTACGAGGCCGCATGGGCGGAGGGTGAGTTGTTCTCGATCCCGTCCACCTTCATGGACGTCCTCGTCGACCCGACAGCGAACGAGACCGCGTGCGCGTTCGTCCGCGACAAGATCCGTTCCATCGTCGACGATGCCGGGACGGCCGAGACCTTGTGTCCGACGACCTATCCGCTCGGCAGCAAGCGACTGTGTCTCGACAGTGGCTACTACGACACCTTCAACCGGCCGAACGTCGAGCTGGTGGATCTGCGCACGACCCCGATCGAGACCATCACCGAAACCGGTCTCGAGACCAGCGACGAGTCGTACGAGTTCGATGCGATCGTGTTCGCAACCGGTTTCGATGCCATGACCGGCGCGATCGTCAACGTCGACATCACGGGCCGCGACGGTGCGCGCCTCGCTGACAAGTGGGCCCACGGACCCAAGACCTATCTGGGGCTCACCAGCGTCGGTTTCCCCAACCTGTTCATGGTCACCGGCCCCGGGAGTCCGTCGGTGCTCTCCAACATGATGGTGTCGATCGAACAGCACGTCGACTGGATCACCGATTGCCTCGAGGACCTGCGACGTGAGGGTCTCGAGGTCATCGAACCCACGGACACCGCGGAGGACGCCTGGGTCGAGCACGTGAACAGCTGGGGGGACCTCACGCTCTACCCGCAAGCCGACTCCTGGTACATGGGCGCCAACGTCCCGGGGAAGCCCCGCGTCTTCCTGCCCTACGTCGGCGGCGTCGACCGCTACCGCCAGGTCTGCGTCGACGTCGCCGAGTCGGACTATCTGGGGTTCGAACGGCGCACTGGTGACCGGGTCGAGCGTGTCGACGGCGTCGTCCGGCGGATCATGCCCGATGTCGAAGTGATGCTCGAGACGATGGCGGGGCTCGCCCTGCCGACCATGGACTCGATGTCGCCGGACGACGCGCGCGCCTTCGATGCGGCGATGTCCGCGCAGCGTCCACCCGGACCCGACGTCGGCCAGATCGTCGATGGGGAGCTACCGGGTGCGTCCGGACCGCTCGCGTACCGGCTCTACCGTCCTGCCAGCGAGGGGCCGCATCCGGTCGTCGTCTACTTCCACGGGGGTGGCTGGGTGCTGGGAAGCGAATCGTCCGACGACCCGTTGTGTCGCGATCTCTGCCGGCGATCGGACACGGTGATCGTGTCGGTGAACTATCGCCACGCTCCCGAAGACCGGTTCCCTGCCGCGGCAGACGACGCCTTCGCTGCGGTGCGGTGGGTGGCCGACCACCTGGACGAACTCGGTGGGATCTCGAATCGTCTCGCGGTCGCCGGATGGAGCGCAGGTGCGAACGTCGCGGCGGTTGCATGCCAGTCCGCCCGCGACGCCGGTGGGCCCTCGATCGCCGCGCAGGTGCTGCTCTGTCCGGTGACCGACACGGACCTCACCCGGCCCAGCTACACCGACAACGGCGACGGGTACCTCCTGACGACCTCGCTGATGTCGTGGTTCTGGGACCACTACACCGACGCCGCCGACCGGGCCGATCCACGAGCCGCCCCGATCCGGGGCGATCTGACCGGACTGCCGCCGGCGCTCGTCGTGACCTGCGAGTTCGACCCCCTCCACGACGAAGGTGTGGCGTACGCGGATGCGCTCGTCGATGCGGGGGGCGACGCACAGCACCTCGAGTGCCCAGGCCAGATCCACACGTCGTTGGCCGCGGTCGACGTGATCGCCACCGCCTCGCAGCACCGCGCCGAGATCGCCGAACACCTCGCGAAACTGCTCGACGTGGTGTCGCGCTGAGGTCAGGCGTCGGCGTGGTTCGTCTGCCAGGCGCCGTAGCCGCCCAGTAGATCGGACACGTTGCCGAACCCGGACGCAGTGAGGCGGCTCGCGGCGATGGACGATCGGAAGCCGCCGGCGCAGTACACGACCGTCGTCCTCGACGCGTCGAGGCTGGCAAGTCGTTCGTTCAGCCGGGTCAGCGGCACCAGGATCGCCCCGTCGATGACGCCCGCTGCGGTCTCGCCCGGTTGACGTACGTCGACCAACTGCAACGTCGGATCCGTCTCCAGCGCATCGCGCAGCGCGTCGACGTCGATGCGTGAACTCTGGACGACGTCTTCGGGGTTCTCGTGCATCGTCGTGATCGGGTCCGCGAGATGGCCGACGACATTGTCGAACCCGATCCGAGCGAGCCGTGTCTTGGCCTCGAGCTCCATACCCGGTTCGGTCACCAACACGATGGGCGCACCGGGCTGGATCACCCCGCCAGCGAACTCGGCATAGCGGCCCCCGAGCCCCACATTCACCGCCCCGACCAGATGGCCGACGGCGAACTCGTTCGGATCGCGGGTGTCGAGGACCACCGCGCCGGACCGCTGTCGGCGCAGCACGTCCGCCAGATCGAGGGCCGCCGGTGGCGCCTTCTCGTCGAGGATCGCATGGACCTGCCGGTTGCGGTGCGCGTCGTAGGAGAAGTACGCCGGCGGCGCTGACTGGCCGTCGGTCACGACTCGGATGAACTCGTCCCTGTCCATGGGCGCCAACGCGTAGTTGCTGGTCCGCTGTTCACCGATCGTCGAGGTGGTCTCGGTCGACAGACTCTTCCCGCACGACGACCCGGCGCCATGGGCCGGGAACACGCGCGCGCTGTCGGGAAGGGTGAGGAGGCGCTGGTGGAGCGAGTCGTACAACTTCGACGCCAGTTCGTCGGCCGTCACCCCGACCGACGACAACAGGTCGGGCCGACCGACGTCGCCGATGAACAGGGTGTCGCCGGTCAGCACGCCGTACGGCTCCTCGTCATCAGCGCGCTCGCGGACGACGACGCTGATCGACTCGGGTGTGTGGCCCGGGGTGTGCCGGATCTCGAGGGTCACCTCGCCGAGCGAGACGACCTCGCCGTCGTCGAGCTTGCGCGACTCGAACTCCGTCTCGGCCACCGACCCGTAGGCGATGGTTGCGCCGGTCGCCGCGGCGAGCTCGAGGTGACCGGACAGGAAGTCCGCATGGAAGTGGGTCTCGACGACCAGGTCGATTTGCATGCCGTGCTCGTCGGCGGAGTCGAGATAGGGCGAGATGTCGCGTCGCGGATCGACGACAACCGCTCGCTTCGAGCTCTCGTCGCCGATGAAGTACGACGCCTGCGAGAGACAGTCGAGATAGTGCTGTTCGAAGATCATGGACGCGTGCCCCGTCTGATCGACCACAATCGGACCGTGAACGTGAGAACACGATTCGCTGCTCTGCACCGTAGTGGTTTCTTCGTGATGCCGAATGTCTGGGACGTGGGGTCAGCCGTCCGGCTCGAGCGGATGGGCTTCGAGGCCATCGCCACGACGAGTTCAGGCCACGCGCTCTCGCTGGGTCGGGTCGACGGCGAGGTGACCGTTGACGAACTGTGCGCACACGTCGAGGCGTTGACCGGAGCGGTCGACATCCCGCTCAGCGTCGACTCGGAGCGGCTCTTCGCCACGACACCCGGCGGCGTGGCCGAGACGGTCGACGCCTTGGCCGCCGCCGGTGCCGCTGGTGTCTCGATCGAGGACTATGACCCGAGCACCTCGGCCCTCGACCCGATCGAGGCGGCAACCGACCGGGTCGCGGCCGCCGCCGAAGCGGCCAGTGGCCATGGAATCGTCCTCACCGCCCGGGCTGAGGCCACCCTCCGCCGGCTGGGTGATCTCGACGAGGACATCCACCGACTGCTCGCGTACGCACGCGCCGGTGCCCACTGTCTGTACGCGCCCGGCCCGGTCGACCCTGCCGACATCGCTCGCGTGCTCGACAGCGTCGACCGGGCGGTCAACGTGCTCCACCGCCCCGACAGCCCGCCGCTGGTTGTCCTTGCCGACCTCGGGGTCCGCCGGGTGTCCACGGGCGGGCGCCTGGCGCGCGTCGCCTACGACGCCATGGAGACCGAGGCGAGGACGCTCCTGCTGGAGACGGCGGCGCCCGGCGATCACGAGTGACCGAGTGGAGGATCCGTGACGTGACCCGGGCAGACGTGGACGACCTGGTCAGGGTGAACGCGGCAAATGAACCGGAGGTCGGTCCGCTGGACGAGGATCGGATCGAGCTGTTCTTCGCAGCTGCCGATCGGTTCCAGCTCGTCGAACTCGACGGTGCGGTGATGGGTGTGTTCGTCGGCTTGGTCGAGGGCATCGACTACTCGAGCCCCAACTACCGATGGTTCTGCGCGCGGAACGAATCGTTCGCGTACATCGACCGGATCGCCTTGCAGCCCGAGGTGCGGGGCTCGGGCATCGCCGCGGCGATCTACGAGGGGTTCGAGACCTGGGCGCGAGAGGCGGGCCATCCAGTGCTGTGCGCCGAGGTCAACACCGTGCCGCCGAACCCGCGTTCGCTCGCGTTCCACCACCGATGTGGGTTCACGGTCGTGGACGAGATCGCACCGTACGGCGGCGAGGAGCGGGTCGCGATGGTCGAGAAGGCGCTCTGAGCGCGCCGGCGACGGTGGAAGCCGGCGACCCACCGGCGAGAATGGCTCGGTGGACGTCGGCCTGAACGAGCACTACGACATCGCAGTCATCGGCGGCGGTCCCGCGGGTGCGGCCGCCGCGATCCAGGCAGCGCGGGGCGGCGCCAAGGTCGTGGTCTTCGAGAAGGGTGCGCACGGACGCGACAAGGTCTGCGGCGACGGACTCACCCCGCGTGCCGTGGCTGCGCTGCACGATCTCGACATCGACCTGGAGGCCGAGGGCGTCCATCGCATCGATGGTCTTCGCATGATCGCCGGCCGGCAGCGTCGTCAGCTCCCGTGGCCGGCACACGGCCGCTTTCCCGCGCACGGCGCCGTCTGGCCACGCCGCAGGCTCGACGCACACCTGGTCGACGCGGCCGACAAGGCCGGCGCGGAACTGGTGTACGAGACCACGGCACTGCCGATCATGGATGGCGACCGAGTCGTCGGGGTCGAGGCCGGCTCCCGTCGAATCGGCGCCGGCCTCACGGTCGTCGCCGCCGGCGCGCAGGGCAAGACCGCCCGCATGCTCGGTGCAGAGCGCGACCCCGACGAGCCATTCGGCCTCGCCATCCGCGCCTACATGGAGACCCCGCGCCATCTCGACCGTCACCTCGAGGCGTGCCTCACGCTGCGCGACCGCCACGGCACCGCCGTACCCGGCTACGGATGGATGTTCCCGTGTGGCGACGGGACGGTGAACATCGGGGTCGGCGCGCTGTCGACCATGAAACGGTTCTCGGACCTGAACCTCAACACCCTGCTCGACGACTACCGGGCGCTCGTCCGCGACGAGTGGGGGCTCGACGGCGAATACATCGAGCGACCCCGCGCCTGGAGGCTGCCGATGAGCTCCGTCAAGCGGCACGGCGCCGGTTGGGTGGCGATCGGCGACGCCGCCGGACTGATCAATCCGATGAACGGCGAAGGCATCGACTACGGCCTCGAGTCGGGGATGTTGGCGTCTGATCTCTTCCTCGCCGATCCGTCGACCGCGCCAGCGAAGTACGACGTCGAGATCGGTGAGCGCTTCGACGCCTTCCTCCGCACCGGCCGTCGCTTCTCGTTCCTCATCGGCCACCCGTGGATCCTCCGGAACGGCCTCCGCCTCGCCGTGGGGACGGAGGCCATCGCCAACATCACGCTGTCGGTGATGGGCAACCTCGTCGACAACGAGACGCCGGGCGCCGCGGGTCGTGTCCTGCGCATCGCCGACAAGGCCCTCGCCGTCGCCGACCCGCTCCTCCGCAAGACCCGCGCCGCCACCTGACCAAAACCTCGTTCTGGTGAGCAGATGCGTCACCTGATGGTAGAGATCACCCACCAGAACGAAGGTGGTGGGAGGACTGGCAGGATGCGGGGGTGCCGTCGTTCTCGAAGGTCCTGATCGCCAACCGGGGCGAGATCGCCGTCCGGGTCGCCCGTGCGATCCGCGACGAGGGGCTCGTGCCGGTCACCTGTCACACGGTCGACGATGCGCAGTCGCCCCACGTACACGCCGCCGACGAGACGGTTGCGCTGCCCGGGACGGGGCCGGCCGGGTACCTCGACATCGCGGCGGTGGTGACGGCCGCCGTCGACTCGGGCTGCGATGCGATCCATCCCGGGTACGGATTCCTGAGCGAGAACGCAACGTTCGCACGGACGGTCCGGCAGGCGGGACTCACGTTCGTCGGGCCCGGACCCGATCAGCTGGAACGCTTCGGGGACAAGGTTGCCGCGCGTGCAGCAGCGTCGGCCGCGGGCGTGCCGGTGCTGGCGGCGACGGATTCGGGTGTCGACGTGGCCGATGCCCGGGCATTCCTCGCCGAGCACGGGGCGATCATGCTCAAGGCCGTCGCCGGTGGTGGCGGGCGCGGGATGCGGGCGATCACCGATCCGTCGGCGCTCGACGCGGCGTTCGACGCCTGCACACGGGAGGCCGACGGTGCATTCGGCGACGGATCGCTCTATGCGGAGGAGCTGGTGGCGAACGCTCGGCACGTCGAGGTCCAGATCGTCGGCGACGGCATCCGCGTGGAGCACTGCCACGAGCGGGAGTGCTCGCTCCAGCGGTCACGCCAGAAGCTGATCGAGTTCGCGCCCGCGTGGTGGCTCGATGTCGACCTTCGTCGGCGGTTGCACGATGCTGCGGTCCGCCTGGGCGAGGCGGTTTCGTACGACTCGATCGGAACCGTCGAATTCCTCGTGTCCGGCGATGGGTTCGCGTTCATCGAGCTCAATGCCCGACTCCAGGTGGAACACACCATCACCGAAGCGGTCTGCGGCATCGACCTCGTCCGGTTCCAGCTCCGCCTCGCCAAGGGCGAGACGCTCGGTGCACTCGATCTCTTCGCCCCACCGAAGCTCGACGGCTTCGCCGTGCAGGCGCGCGTCACCATGGAGACACTCGGTCCGGACGGTCAGATGGTGCCGACCGGGGGAGTGATCGAGACGTTCGAAGTGCCGACGGGCGTGCGCGTCGACACGTTCGCCGAGATCGGCTACTCGACCAGCGCGCGGTACGACTCGCTGCTCGCGAAGGTCATCGTCCACCGCGGCGATCACGCCGGACTCCTCGCTGCGACCGCCGACGTGCTGGACGCGATGCAGATCGACGGCGTCGACACCAACCGGTCCCTGCTGGCCACGCTGCTCCGCGACCCTGATCTCGAAGCGGGGCGATTCGACACGACCTGGCTCGAGAACGCGTTGGCCGCGCTTGCGCCAGCCGGGCCAGAGGGGGGCGAGGCAGAGGTCTCCGACAGCGACGTGACCGCGCCCTTGCAGGGCACGGTCGTGCGGTTCGAGGTGGCAGTCGGCGACGAGATCCCGGCCGGTGCGCCCGTGGTGCTCATGGAAGCGATGAAGATGGAACACGTCGTGACCGCGCCGAACTCCGGCATCGTGCGCGAGCTCGTGGTTGCGGAAGGTGAAGCGGTCGCTGCCGGTCGTCTGCTCGCGGTGATGGAGCCGGCAGAGGTAGCGGCCGCCGCCGACGCGGACGTGGTCGAGGTCGACCTCGACCACGTCCGCCCAGATCTCACCGAGGTCATCGAGCGGCACTCGTACGGTCTCGACGAGAACCGACCCGAGGCGGTGGCCAGACGACGCAAGCTCGGCAAGCGAACCGCTCGCGAGAACGTCGCCGACCTCCTCGATGACGCGTCGTTGATCGAGTACGGCGCGCTGGTGGTGGCCGCGCAACGCAAGCGCCGGTCGGACGAGGAGCTCCGGGAGAAGACGCCGGCGGACGGCATGGTCGGCGGTATCGGAACCATCGACGGTCACTCGGTTGCCGTGGCGTCGTACGACTACACGGTGCTCGCCGGGACGCAGGGGCTCAACAACCATCGCAAGAAGGACCGCCTGTTCGAGATCGCGGAGCACCAGCGGCTGCCGTTCGTCTTCTTCACCGAGGGCGGGGGAGGACGCCCGGGCGACACCGACGGCACCGGTGTCGCCGGTCTCGACTGCCTCGCCTTCGCCTACTTCGGTCGGCTGTCCGGACTCGTGCCATTGGTCGGGATCGCGAGCGGTCGTTGCTTCGCCGGCAACGCCGCCATCCTCGGTTGCTGCGACGTCGTGATCGCCACGGCAGACGCCAACATCGGCATGGGCGGCCCGGCGATGATCGAGGGCGGCGGGCTCGGTGTGTACCAGCCCGAGGACGTGGGTCCGATCGACGACCAGATCGCCAGCGGCGTCGTCGACATCGCCGTCGCCGACGAGAACGAAGCCGTCGCGGCGGCGAAGCAGTACCTGAGCTTCTTCGTCGACCCGACGCGCAACGGTGCAACCAGCCACGCTGACCAGCGACTCCTCCGTCGGGCGATTCCGGAGAACCGACTGCGGGTGTACGAGGTCCGCACGGTCATCGAGACGCTGTTCGACACCGACTCGGTCCTCGAGCTCCGTCGTGGCTTCGGCGCAGGCATGGTCACGTCGTTGGCTCGGATCGATGGTCGTGCTGTGGGTGTCATCGCCAACGACCCACACCATCTCGCGGGTGCCATCGACTCCGACGGTGCCGACAAGGCGGCGCGCTTCATGCAGTTGTGCGACGCGCACGACCTCCCCATCGTGTTCCTGTGCGACACGCCAGGGATCATGGTCGGTCCCGAGGCCGAGCGGACCGGACTGGTCCGCCACGCGAGCCGGTTGTTCGTCACCGCCGGCGGTCTGACCGTGCCCTACATGACGGTGGTGCTGCGCAAGGGCTACGGCCTGGGCGCCCAGGCGATGGCCGGCGGTTCGTTCCACGCCCCGACGTTCATCGTCGGTTGGCCGAGCAGCGAGTTCGGTGGCATGGGTCTGGAGGGGGCGGTGCGGCTCGGGTATCGAAACGAGCTCGCCGCCATCGACGACCCGGTCGAGCGCGAGCGGACGTTCGACGAGATGGTCGCTCGCATGTACGAGGTCGGCAAGGGCGTCCGGATGGCCGAGGCATTCGAGATCGACGACGTCATCGACCCGGCCGACACCCGCCGCTGGATCAACGCAGGGCTGGCCGCGGCGCCCCCACCGGCGCCGCGCGCTGGCAAGAAGCGACCGAATGTGGACACCTGGTGACGATCAGCGCTTGACCCTCACGCGATGTGAGGTGGTTGCATTGCTGTATGGCGCTCTTCCGCATCGGTGATCTCGCCCGACTCGGTGGTGCGTCCGTTCGGATGCTCCGCCACTACCACCAGCTGGGCATCGTCGAGCCAGACCACGTCGACGCGGTCACGGGCTACCGCTCGTATCGCTCGGAGCAGGTCGAGACCGTCCGACAGATCGTGCGGCTCAGGAAGCTGGGCCTCTCGCTCGACGACATCGGCGTCGTCGTCGGGAACGACGCGACCGACGGACAGTTCCACGAGATCTTGCATTCCCGACGCGCCGAGCTGATCGCCGAGATCGAGGCAGCGCGACGCAGCCTCGACGAGATCGACCGGCAACTCGCTGACCGACCACAGGAGACCCAGATGACAACGCCAACACCCGACCCGACCAGCGCGCTCGAGTTCGAGCTCAAGTCGGTCGAGCCCCGCCTCGTCGCCCAACTCTCGGCGGTGTCGGAGTCGTGGGCTCCGGAGGACATCGGCCCCACGATCCAACCGCTCTACCCGGAGCTGACCAGCCGGATGGAGGCGGCCGACGTCGCGATCGCCGGTCCGTCGACGGCCTGGTACGAGGACACCGACGACGGTCGGATCCATGTGCATGCCACGCTGACCATCGCCGAGCGACCGTCGGCTCCCGAGTCGGAGCTCGGCTTCGAGATCGTCGAACTGCCGGCCATCGACGAGGTGGCATCGACCATCCACCGAGGGACGATGGACGACTGCGACACCACCTACCAGGCCCTGCTCGAGTGGATCGCGGCGCAGGGTCTGACAGCGGTCGGCTACAGCCGGGAGATCGACATCGAGTGCGGGCCCGGCCGCCAGTGGATCACCGAGTTGCAGATGGCCGTCGAACGCTGACCACCGCTCAGCGGTGCTCGAGACGGCCCGCATAGGGTCCGGCGATGCCTCGAGCCGAAGTCCACGGATACTGCTGGCCCCAGTCGGCGGCCGCCGGCGAACGGGTCGACCTCCATCTCTCCGCCACTGCGCTCGCCGGCGGCGACCGTCCCGTCCTGATCGAGATCGCCCGCGTGGGTGCGACGCGCGACGTCGTCCACCGCGAAACGGTCGAGGTCGGTGATCACCCGACGCCCGATGGCGCAGCGTCGAAGGGGTGTCATTGGCCGGCAGCGTCCTGTGTCGACGTCGACGAGGCGTGGACGTCGGGCTACTACGAGGTACTGCTCCGCATCGACGACGGCGAGAAGGCCCGGACGAGCCACGCGTTTTTCGTGGTTCGTCCGACCACTCCCACGGCCACGATGCTGCTGGCGCTTTCGACCAACACCTGGCACGCCTACAACGACTTCGGGGGACCCAATCTCTACACCGGTGGGACCCATGTCTCGCTCCAGCGGCCGATGGCGCGGGGCTACCTCCACAAGCCGCCCGGCCAGGGGCGACGGGTCACGACCATGCAGCCACCCGATCCGCAGATGGCGGCCCATCGAGGCTACGTGCAGTTGAACCACCTCTCCGGCTACGCCGGTTCGGCCGGCTGGCCCGACTGGGAGGAACCGTTTATTGCCTGGGTCGAGCGCGAGGGTCACTCGATCGACGTCTGCACCAACGCCGACCTCGAGGACCATCCGGAGATCGTCGACGGCTACTCGCTGCTGCTCTCCGTCGGACACGACGAGTACTGGTCGGCCGGTATGCGCGACACGGTCGAGGAGTTCATCGGCCGAGGCGGCAACGTCGCCTTCTTCTCCGGGAACACGTCCTTCTGGCAGGTGCGTCTGGAGGAGCGGCGGGACGTCGCTTCCGGAGATCGCGGACCTGGCACGGTGATGGTCGGCTACAAGGCGCAGTTCAAGAACGACCCGGTGTGGGACACCGACCGCCGGGCCGAGGCCACGACCATGTGGTCCGACCACGCGGTCGAGCGACCCGAGAACCACATGACCGGGGTGACGTTCAGTCGCGGGGGCTACCACCGCATCGGCAAGGTCATCACCAACGGTGCCGGCGGCTACACCGTCCACCGGGCCGATCACTGGATCTTCGACGGCACCGGTCTCGGCTACGGCGATCTCCTCGGGAGCGACGTGACCGTCGTGGGCTACGAGTGCGACGGCTGCACGTTCACCTACCGCGACGGCCTCCCGTACCCCACCCACGAGGACGGCACACCCGAGTCGTTCGAGATCCTGGGCACGGCGCCCGCCGCGCACTTCACCCGGGAGACGGCCACCCGTCCGCCCGCTCCCGGAGCGCCCTCCGAGGTCGAGTACGTGGCGGCGCGTGTGTTCGGCACGCGCGAGCAGTGGGCGGTCGACAAGCTCTCCCACGGCCACGCCGTACTCGGGACGTGGACGTCGGATGCGGGCGGCACCGTCATCACCTCGGGCTCCACCGACTGGGCGCACGGACTTGCCGGTCGCGACCCGCAGATCGAACAGATCACCCGCAACATCATCGACCGTCTGGCCGGGTGCCCGGAGGATTGAGGGTCAGCCGGTCTCCGTGCCCAGATGGTGGTCGGGGTTGTCGGCGATGTAGTCGCTGATGGAGATCCGATCGAGTTGCTCGAACCCGGCGGGGAGCCACACGTCGCCCGAGGTCGACGAGTAGACGACCTGCCAGTGGTAGAAGCCGGTGAATGCCGCCTCGTCCTCCGCCATCACGGAGGCGTACTGCTTCACGCCCTCGACATAGCGCTCGCTGTGGTTGTAGTTCCACAACGCGTTGTCGATGTCGCCCGAGCCACCACCGTTGTGGGCCAGATAGCGAGCAGCGCCCATGATCGCGTCGTGGGTGTCATCGATGTCGCCGCCGGCACCGAACGCGTCCCAGGTGGCAGGCATGAACTGCATCGGCCCCTGAGCACCGGAGGTCGACGTGCCCCGGATACGGCCCATGCCCGTCTCCACCAGGTTCACGGCTGCGAGGATCTCCCACGGCACGCCGAACTCGGCCTCGGCTTCGCGGAAGAAGGACAGGAGCTCGCCGGCTGGCGGTGGGTCGACGATGCGCCACGCCGGCAACGTGTCCGAGAGCTTCGAGTGCATGCTGCGGAACTGGCGCCGGGCTGCGGCGTTCGCGCCCACCGCTGCCCGGAGTTCCGCCGGGGTCTCGACGAGAACGGCGGCGTCCCACTCCGGTGCACGTCCGAGCTGGCGGTACAGCTGCTGGAGTTCGAACGCCGCGTGCTGCATCTCCGGCGCCGGCGTCGCCTCGTCGCGGATGGTCCGCTCTGCGGCGGAGATGCGCGTCGCGAGCTCGGCCGGGTCGCCCGCAGGCACGGCGGCCGTCGGGCCGGTTGGTGGCGTGGAGGTCGTCGTGGTGGACCTCGCCTCGGTCGTGGGGACCGCCCCGGTCGTGGCGTTCTCGGTCGACGTCGTGCTCGCCGGGGCGTCGGCACGCTCGGTGGACGACGGGTCCGAGTCGGACCCACAGGCTGCGATCAACAGGGCGGCGCCGACCACCGCCGCGGAGATTCGACGCGTCAACACGGCGACCATGGTACGGATCGCCTCGACTGCGGAATAGTCGACCCAGTCGGTCATGTTCACGATGGTGTGATCCCGCCCCGTCCGATCGACCCCCGAGCGCCCCGTTTCAACCAGGCAGTGCTCACGGTCGCGCTCCTCGCCGGTTTCCTTCTCGACCTCCGCGTCGTCGTCCCGGCCTTCGCCGCCGTGCTCTTCCTCGGCGCCGCGTTCGGTCCGACCTACGGACCGGTCCTGCGGGTCTACGCTGTGATCATCAAGCCGCGGCTGGCGCCGCCTCCGTATCTCGAAGATCCCCGTCCGCCCCGGTTCGCTGCCACCGTCGGTGTCTGCTTCCTGTCCGTTGCGACACTTGCGTTCGTGGCCGGCGCACCGGGGCTGGCGTGGGGATTGTCGCTGATCGTGGCGGCACTCGCCGCCCGGACGTCCCTCGACCTGCCGGTGCTGCCCGACTGCCTTCGTGGTCCGGGCCGGACCTGGGTCGTGTTCTCGACCGAGTTCTGCGCGACCTGTGGCCCGGTCGCCGCCCGGCTCCGCTTCCTCCATCCGGACGACACCGTGCGCACGGTCATGGTCGAGGGGGAGGCAGCGCTGACCGACACGTACGCCGTGCGCACTGCGCCGACCCTGCTCGAGGTCGACAGGGACGGCAACGTCGTGCACTCGGTCGCCGGGGCCGAGCCAGTGCTCCGCTACGTCGGCGCGCTCGCCGACGCCTGATGGTGGCGGTCGACGACCTCCTGCGGATCGCCCGACTCGACCTGGCCGTCCTCGAACTCCCGGACTCGCACCCTGCCGCTGATCTCGGACGCACGATCCCTGTCCACGGCTTCGCCATCCGCCATCCCGACGGCGTCATCCTGGTCGACACCGGCGTCGGGGTGGGGAACGACCTCATCGACCAGTTGTACCAGCCGACCATCGTCGATCTCGAGAAGGCGCTCCTCGGTCAGGGCATCGATGTCCGTGACGTGGTCGCCGTCGTCAACAGCCACCTCCACTTCGACCACTGCGGCCAGAATCCGTTGCTGTTCGGTGGGGCGGTGCCGTTCTTCGCGCAGGCGGCCGAGATCGATGCCGTCGACGCCGAGTCGGGCTACACCGATCGATCCTGGGCGCTGGCGCCGTGGGCGCAACGTCGGCGCATCGTGGGTGACGAGGAGATCGCCGAGGGTGTGACGATCATCGCGACTCCGGGCCACACCGCCGGCCACCAGTCGGTGCTGGTCGAGGCCGGCGACCGTCGCGTCGTCATCGGTGCCCAGGTCGTGTGGCATGGCCCGGAACTCGACGACGAGGTCGCCAGCGCTGCCAACGTCGACCCCGTCCCGGAGCTCCAGGCGGCAGCGGTCGAGTCGATCTGTCGCATCAAGGCACTCCACCCGGAGGTCGTGCACCTGAGTCACTGTCCGGCCCATCGACCCCCGACCGTCGCCGGCGCTCCGATCCCCACGTAGGTCGCCGGTACCGTCGTCCCATGGACGAGATCTGGGACCACTGCGTCGTCGCGTACAACACCGCGACCGAGTCGACGAACCGGATGCACGACGACGCGGTGGCCGCCACCTACGGATTTCGCGGCGGCCTCGTCCCGGGGGTCGACGTGTGGGCGTACATGACCCGGCCGTGCGTCGACCGCTGGGGAGTCGAGTTCCTCGAGCGCGGCGCCATGGACGTGCGGTTCCGCCTACCGGTCTACGACGGCGAGGAGGTGACGGCTCGACTCGACCACGACGGCGCGCTCTCGATCCGCGGTGCCGACGGCTCGGTTCGCGCCGACGGAACCGCGACGCTCGCCGCCGACCCCCGACCGCTCGTCGACATCGGATCCGCCGACCTCCCCGAGGCTGCACCGCCGGCAGAGCCCGAACGCCTCACCACGGGGACTGTCCTGGGCACACTGCGGTTCCGGCACCGGCAGGAGCCGGCAGCGCAGTACCTCCGCGACGTGCGCGAGACGAGCGACCTCTACCAGGGCGGCTTGCTCTGCCATCCGGGAGTGCTTGCCCGGCAGGCCAACTACGTGCTCTCGAGTTCGGTCCGCCTGGGCCCGTGGATCCACGTGAGCACCGATGCGCAGCATCGAGGAGTCGTCCACGACGGCGACGCTGTCGAGATCCGCGGCGTCGTCGCCGACGAGCGCGCCCACCGGGGGCATCGCTTCGTCGACATCGACGTCGAGATCACGGCCAATCAGAGGCCCGCCTGGAGCGCCCGGCACACCGCCATCTGGCGACCGCGGACGAACGGTTGAGGACTCAGGCCGGTTCGATGCGGAAGACGTCGCCGGTCTGCGAGAGCACCAGCAACTCGCCGTCGGGGTCGACACCGAAGGAGATCGGTGTCCCCACGTCGACGTCGAATGTGCGCTCCTCCACCAATTCGCCACCGTCGGCCCGGAGGGCCCGGAGATTCTTCTCGCACAGATCGGCGAAGAGATAGGCCCCCTGCAGTTCGGGGATCGCCTCGCCCCGATACACGTGCCCACCGGTGATCGAGCAGCCCTCGTCGCGGGTGTACTCGAACACGGGGAGCGTCGACCCGTCTGGCGCCGAGCCCTCGAACTCGTGGGTCCCTTCGAGCGCGTTCCAGCCCAGGTTCGCGCCGAGGCCGGCACCCTCCGCTGCGAGGAGGACGGTGACCTCCTCCCATGCGCTCTGGCCGACGTCGGCCACCCACAGGTCAGCGGTTTCAGGATCGAACGAGATGCGCCAAGGATTGCGGACGCCATGGAGGTAGATCTCCGGCGCCCCGCCACCGCCGGCGAAGGGGTTGTCATCGGGAATGCCGTAGGCCCTTCCGCCAGTCGGTGCCGTCGGATCGATGCGGAGGATGGATCCGAGCAGCGTCGTCGGGTCCTGCCCATTGCCCGCAGGGTCGCCGCCGCTCCCGCCGTCGCCGAGGGCGATGTAGAGAAAGCCGTCAGGGCCGACGTGCACGTCGCCGCCGTTGTGGTTCCGGAACGGTTGTGGGACCTGGAGGAGGACGCGCGCCGTCGCTGGGTCGGACTTGCCGTCGACGAACGAGTACTCGGCGATCATGGTGTCGCCGCTCGAGTCCGAGTACGAGACGTAGACCTGATCGCCGGCCTCGGAGAACGCGAAACCGAGGAAGCCCTGCTCGCCGTCGTCGGTGACGAGGTCGCGGACGTCGAGTGCGACGTCGCCGGTCGATGCGTCGAGGATCCGTCCGGCCTTCTCGGCGATGAACGGTGTGCCGCTCGGATGGGTTCGATACGAGATGGGCACCTCGAACGTCGCGATCGAGCGGACCGAGAGGTCCACGTCGTCGAGCGATCCGGGTTCGGTGGCCAGCGGTGTCGTGGTGTCCGTGGGCTCGTCGGTCGGCGCGCGGGATGTCGTGGTCGTCGATTCGTCGGAGCCTTCGGTGACGGCGTCGTCGTCGCCGGAACACGTGGCGAACAGCAACAGGACCGCAACCGCCGCTGTGGCGCGACGTCGGCTCGGGGTCGTCGGGGTTCGGGTCATTTCGTGCGCATTCGGCGGATCAGGCCTTCCTGGACGACGGAGATCAGCAGGTTGCCGTCCACATCCCACATCAGCCCGCGAGCGAGGCCGCGTCCACCCGAGGCCGATGGCGTGTCCTGGTCGTAGAGGATCCACTCGTCGGCGCGGAACGGTCGGTGGAACCACATCGCGTGGTCGAGGCTCGCCATGAAGACGTCGGGGTCGTGCCAGGTGCCGTGGGGGAGCAACGCGGTGTCGAGCAGTGTCATGTCGGAGGCGTAGGTCACCAGGCACGCATGGAGCAGTGGATCGTCGTCGAGCGTTCCCTCCGCCCGCAACCACACCCGCTGTCGTGGCGGCAACTCCGAACGCCGGTCCTCCGGTTCCCAGTCGACGTAGCGCATGTCGATCGCCCGGGGTCGGTCGTACCACTCGCCCAGTGCGTCCTTCATGTGGGCGTAGCGAGCCCGGAAGTCGGGGAGCGACTCGGGAGACGGCGCGTCGGCGACGGGCGAGTCGAACTGGTGCTCGAACCCGTCCTCGGGGGTCTGGAAGCTGGCCGACATGTGGAAGATGGCCTTGCCGTGCTGGATGGCCACGACGCGACGGGTGGTGAAGGATCGGCCGTCTCGGATCCGGTCGACTTCGTAGAGGATGGGCGTGCCGGGGTCGCCCGAACGGAGGAAGTAGGCGTGCAACGAATGGACGGCGACGCCGGCGTCGACCGTGCGGGCCGCCGCGACCAGCGACTGCCCGGCCACCTGACCACCGAAGGTCCGTTGGCGGTCCTCGTCGGGCGACTGGCCACGGAAGATGTTCATCTCGATCGGTTCGAGATCGAGGAGACGGACGACACCGTCGAGCGCTCGTTGGTCCATGCCGACCATCTTGGCCCACCCGGCGTCCGCCCCAGGAGCCACGGTGATGGGCCGTACGGCCCACCTGATTTCAGTTCGGGTGCAGGACCGACGAAGCTGTATCGATGCGATGGGTCAAGGGCCGTCTCGGAGACATGGAATGGTGGCGAGCGCTGCGGTACTCGGCGGTCTCCGTCGTCGGTGTCGCCGTGACCCAGGTGCTGCTCGTCGCTGCGCACGGCGGGCTCGGCCTCGAACCGATCATGGCCAACACGATCGCGGTGAGCGTCGCAGCGATCCCCGTCTTCTTCCTCAACCGGGCCTGGGTGTGGCAGCTGAACGGCCGGAGCTCGTTCCGGCGTGAGGTGATGCCGTTCTGGGGATTCACGATCGCCGGCCTCCTGCTGTCGACCATCGCGGTCGCCGTGGCGTCGTCGATGACGACGGCCACCCTCGCGGTTTCCGCCGCCAACATCGGTGCCTTCGGTGTGCTCTGGATCGCCAAGTTCTTCGTGCTGGACGAGGTGGTGTTCGCGGCGGCGTCAGCGGCCACCGCCGGGGACGAACTGGTGGGCGTCACGTCCTGAGCCGGTCACGTCGTAGGGTCCGGCGCCGTGCCCGCGACCCCCGATGCACTGATGGACCACGACACTCGAGCTGCCGCTGAAGCGGCTCGCGGCTTCATGCCCCCGGATGAAGGGCGCGCACTGTTCGATGCTGCGTCCGCCGTCTCTGTTCGTGGGCCGTATCTCGAGATCGGTAGCTACTGCGGCAAGTCGAGCATCTACCTCGGCGCCGCCGCCCGAGATCGGGGGACCGTGCTCTTCGCCCTCGATCATCACCGCGGTTCGGAGGAGAACCAGCCCGGATGGGAGTTCCACGAGCCCGACCTGGTCGACCCCGATCTCGGCCGGATCGACACGCTCCCCCGATTCCGACGGGCGGTCCACGACGCCGGACTCGAGGCCCACGTGATCGCGATCGTCGGCGACTCGCCCACCGTCGGGGCGCACTGGACGACGCCGCTCGCATTCCTCTTCATCGACGGTGGGCACGGCCGAGAGCCGGCGCACGCCGACTTCGACCGATGGGTTCCCCACGTGGCGTCCGGTGGACTGCTCGCCATCCACGACGTGTTCCCCGATCCAGCCGACGGCGGCCAGCCGCCGTACGAGCTCTATCTGCGGGCCGTCGCCGGTGACTTCGAGCCGGTCTCGGCCACGGGGTCGCTCCGCGTGCTGCGCCGCGCCTGACCACGCCGACGGCGGCCCGTGACGACGGCCGCGAGGATGAGTGCGACCACGGTGATGGCGCGCCCGAACGGTCCGGCCGGCGACTCCTCGAATCGGAGTTCGACGAGGTGCGTGCCGGCCGGTAGATCGATCTCGACCCGCCCGAACGACGACTGCTCCACCGCGGCCGCGCTGCTGTCGACCGTCGCCGTCCAGGCCGGCGAGTAGCCGAGTGCGAACTCGGCCGGACCGTCAGCCTCACGGGTGACCTCGACGTCGTACCGGTCGAGGTCGTGGCCCACCACCTCGGACACTCCCGTCGTCACCAGCGATCCCGTGGGTCTTCCCGGGGTCGGTTCGATGCGCCACAGGGAGATGTGGTCGGACTCGAAGAGCGTCGTGAGACGATCGTCACCGCCGAGCAGGCGCGCCTTGTCCTCGTTGCCGGTGACGATGTGGGTCGCTCCCAGGAGTCGGACGTCGTCGATCCACCGCTCGGCCCCATCTGCGGGTGGCCCGTTCGAGGCCACGCTCACCGTGGCCGAACCCGGCGCGTACTCGGGCCCGAACGGCGTGAGCGAGCTGCGGTCGGCCTTCCACGCCAGCCATCGCTGCGGCTCGGGTACGCCGAGATCCTCCGACTCCCCGTCGATCCACGCGTAGCGAGCACTGTCGGGTACCCCAGCGGCGAGGATGCTTGCCACCTCCCGGAGGTCGTCGATCGGTCGGTACCGGTCGACAGAACCGATCTCCAGCGTCGTGACCGAATGGAACGTCACCGCGGCCAAGACGACGAACAGCGCGACCGAGCGGGCGATGGCAGGAAGGCGGTGCCCGACCGACGACGTGAGGCGCTCGAGCCAGGACTCGAGGCCGGCGGCGACTGCGGGCGCTGCCAACACGGCGACGAAGACGAGACCTCGATTGGGGAGTTGGCGTCCCACGTCGCTCGAGATGCCGAGGACTCCGTGGGTGGCGTGGAGGAGCGCGAAGGCCACGATCGGTGTCAGCGCCAGTGACAGGACACGGCGGTCACGGTTCACGACGCTGTCGGCGAGCGCTGCCGCGACCCCGAGGGTCGCCACCGGGCCGGCGATGCCCCGCCAGCCACGCCTGCCGGTCACCACGAGTTCCACGTGCTCGCGGACTCCGGGGAGCGTGAAGGAGGTGACTGGTCCACGGAGATCGCTGCTGAGCACCGCAGGAATCCACCACCACGCCGACATCGCCACCGTCCAGCCCGCAGCGGTGAACAACACACGCCAGCCCCGGCGATCGAACGTGCCCTGGATCCACACGGTGAGGAGGAGGAGCGGCGTGAACAAGGCGAGGACGAGCAGCGACAACGGATGGGTCAGGGCGAGTGCCGACACCGTCAGCGCGAGCGGCAGGGGGCCCCTGCGGCTCGCCGTCGTCGACGCAGTGTTCACCCGCTCCACGATGAGTGCCAGCGCGAGGATCACCAACGGCACGCCGACCTGTTGTGCTGCGAGTCCGGTGGCGAACGAGCCGTCGATGCCTCCACCGCGGGTCGATCCCGCCGCCAGTGCGAGTACGCCGGCGGCCAGCGCGGTGACCGGCCGGAGTCCCAGTGCCCGGGCCAGCCTGGTGGTGACCAGCGGCATGACCGCGTAGGCGGCCACCAGCACCATCTTGATGGCGCCGGCATCGCTCACCATCCCGAAGGTCGAGAGATCGGCCAGCCCGATGAGCACGGTGAGCCCGGGCCCGTAGAACAGGAAGAGCTGGTAACCCAGCATCGACGACGGATACCACGCGTCGAGACGTCCATGGAGGAACACCGCGTCGATGCCGAACGCGCTCCGCTGGAGGTGACCGGTGATGTCGTTCCCCGGCGCGAGCTCGCCTCCGGCGAGGAAGCGGAGCGCCCACACTGCGATCAAGAGGCTGGTGATGCCGAAGATCCGACGCAGCCACCGGGGGTCCCGATCGAGCGAGGGTGTGGTCAATCGGGGAGGAGTGGCACCGGTGCCGGGAGCACCGAGTCGTGATCGGCGAACAGCGCCGCTGACGGCGACGAGCCATCGAGCGCCTCGGCGGCGAGGACGACGGCGGCGGCGGAGTAGGTCGAACGCTCGTCGGCGGGGAAGTGCACCTCCTGCGGATACACGATTCCCGTCCAGTAGTGGCCATCCTCGAGGCGCTGCGTCTGGGCGTGAGCGAACAGTTCACGTGCCCGGTCGTGCATCCCCACCGAGACGTAGGCCATCGCGCACTCGCAGGTCTCGGCCGTCGTGATCCACGGTCGGTCAGAGACGCACCGGATGCCCTTGTCGTCCGCGGCGAAGGTCTCGTAGCGGGCCTCGAGGTGTGCGCGACCGGTGGCGCCGCTGACGACGCCGGACAGCACCGGGTAGTACCAGTCCATCGCCCACCGGTGCTTGGGCGCGAAGGCGTCCGGAACGTGGCCGACCACATGGGCCAGCGCAGCACTCGAGGTCTCCCACTCGGGGCGTTCGTGCCCCAACTCGTGTGCGATGGCGATTGCGCACCGGAGGCTGTGCGAGATGCTGGACGATCCGGTCAGCAACGCGAACGACCAGGGTGTGCCGTCTGCGTGGCGGGCCCAGAGAATCTCGCCGCGCGGCGTCTGGAGGTCGAGCACGAAGTCGACGGCCGCCTCGACCGTGGGCCACAACGTCTCGAGGAAGCCGTTGTCCTTGTGTCGCAGGAAGTGGTGGTAGACCCCGGCGGCGACATAGGCGCACACGTTGGCGTCGAGTTTGTCCTGCTCGACGCTCGAGCCGCCGTTGGCGTCCTCGACGTAGTACTGGTGCCATGCGCCATCGGGTCGTTGGCGCCCGATGAGCCAGTCGTACGCTCGCTCTGCTTCCTCCCGATGCCCACCGATGTCGAGGGCCATGGCCGCTTCGACGTGATTCCACGCGTCGGCATGTCCGCCGGGAAACCACGGGATCATGCCGGACGGGCGTTGCCAGTCGGCGATGGCACCTGCGGTGTCGTGGACCTCGGCAGCCGTGATCAGTCCTTCGACGGCTGGAGTCATGCCGCTGCGCCGGCCTTGTCCGGCTGCGCATCCGCGCCGGCGGCAGCAGGCTTCGTCGCGTAGACGATGAGGCTCTTGCCGATGACCGGGTTGAGCAGGGCTTCGGTCAATCGAGTGGCCAACGGCCGGTCGGTGATGTCCCACACCAGGAGCCGGTGGTACGCCTTGACCAGCGGATGGTCGTCGGAGTGCTGCGGGTCGATCGCACACCGCAGCCACCAGTACGGCGAGTGGAGTGCGTGCGCGTGATGGGCGTCGCCGGGCTTGAGGCCCGCGGTCCGCATCTTCCGGCGCAGCTCGTTCTCGGTGTAGATGCGGACGTGGCCACCCTCCACGAACGGCGCGTGGTATTCGTCCGAGAGCTTCCAACAGAGTTGTTCGGCCAACCAGGCGGGGACCGTGACGGCGATGGTCCCGCCGGGTTTGAGGACCCGCTGGAGCTCTGCCATCGCCGCCTCGTCCTCGGGGATGTGCTCGAGCACTTCTGCAGCGATGATCCGATCGAAGGAGTCGTCCGGGAACGGGAGGCGCACCGCGTCGCCACGGCAGGCGGCGCCGTTCTCGGCCCGCTCGATCTCTCCGGCGACCGCCATCGCGCCGCAGAGATCGGCGACCTGGCGCAACTCGTCGAGGTCGTAGTCGAAGGCGACGACCCGGGCACCGTTGCGGAGCGACTGGAAGACGTGGCGCCCCGCACCACAGCCGAGGTCGAGGACGAGCTCGTCGGACTCGAGACCGAGTCGGTCGTAGTCGACCGTCAGCATCAGATCGCACCCCCGGGGATCGTCACACCGCTGGTGGCCTCGCTGGCGTCGATCTGGCCGAGCCGCACGCGGTACTGCTCGACCGTCCGCTCGGCGGTGTGACGCCAGCTCCAGTTGCCCTTCACGCGCTGGCGTCCGGCGAGACCGATGGCCCGCGATCCTTCTGGGTCCTCGAGCGCTCGACGGATCCGTGCGGCCAGCGCATCGCTGTCGCCCGGCGGGACCAGCATCGCCGTCTCACCGTCGAGCCCGACGACCTCGGGGATGGCGCCGCCGGTGGTGGCGACCAGCGGGCACCCACACGACATGGCCTCGATGGCCGGGAGCGAGAAGCCCTCGTACAGCGACGGGACGACCGCGAGCTCGGCCTCGGAGTACAGCTCGATGATGCGTCGCTCGGCCACGCCGGTGACGAACTCGACGTGATCGCGCAACCCGAGTGCCTCGATCGCCTTGCTGGACGCGCCGCCAGGCTTCTCCTTGCCGATCACGACGAGGTGCAGGTTGTCCCGTTCGGTCCGCAGCTTGGCCACTGCCACGAGCAGGTACTTGAGACCCTTCATGGTCACGTCGGCGCTCGCCGTGGTCACCAGACGACCCGGGATCCGGTCGACCTCGGGCAGCGGCTCGAACACCTCGGGGTCGACCCCCACCGGCACGATGGCCATCTTGTCGGGGTCGACCTGGTGGTCGGCGACGATGTCCTTGAACGAGTTGGACGAGACCGTCACGACCCGCTCGAGGCGTTTGGCCACCCGTGTCTGCATCTTGGTGAAGCCGTACCAGCGGCCCAGGCTCATGCGCTTCCACCAGTTGGGTGCATGGCTCATCTCGAGGCGCCGGTCGACCGTGATGGGATGGTGCACGGTCGCGAGCACCGGGAGCCCCATCCGCTCGATGAGCAGGAGGCCGTAGCCGAGCGTCTGGTTGTCGTGGACGATGTCGAAGTCGTCCGTGCGATGACGAAGGTGATCCCACGCCCGCATCGAGAACGCCAGCGGCTCGGGGAACTGCCCGGCCGAGAACGTCATGAGCTCGACGAAGTCCTTCCAGTCGTCGATCTCCCACAGACCGGGCATCCGTGCGGGAAAGTGGTCGTTGTAGATGTCGAGGCTCGGGAGTTCGACGAGGGGCACCTCGTCGGGGAGTTCGGGATAGGGCTGGCCACCGAGCACCTCCACCGAATGGCCGAGATCCACGAGCGCCTTCGCGAGTTGGCGGACGTAGACGCCCTGCCCACCCACGTGTGGCTTCCCCCGATAGGCCAGGAGAGCGATGCGTAGCGGCGCGAAGCCGTCTTCGCCGTGCGGGGCCTGCGTCTGCATAGCCGACAATCGTCGCCGGTGGTTGACCGACCGGTCAAGGCCGCTCGTCACTCGACGGCCCCTCCCTCGCTCCCGGAGTCGCTCGGCAGTGCCCGACGACGCCTGCGGCACGGGTGCCTGGGCCCATCTCCAAGTGGTGCCGATCGACCACGACTCGCCCGGATCGAGCTCGACCAGGTCGAAACCGGAGTTGTGGGCATCGGGCGGCGCCGACTGTGGCTCGACGCAGACCCCCGCGTCGTCCTCGTCGTAGATCACGACATGGCGGCAGTCCGACTCAATCTCCAGGTGAAGGACATCGGGCCAGCGCAGCACGATCGGACCCCGGAGGTCGGTGAAGCAGTCGTCCCAGGGACCGGGTGGCGGTTCGACCAGCCTGCCATCGGGGATGCCGTCGTCTCGGCTCCACATCCGTGCGCGAGGCATTCCGATGTCGGCCGTTGCGCCGCCGATCGACCGACGGAACCACGGGTGCCACCCGGCGGAGACCGGCATCGGGCGAGCGTCCAGGTTCTCGACGGTGATCGTCTGGACGAGACGGTTCGGCGCGAGCACCACGGTCTGGTGCGCGCGAGCAGACCACGGCCAGTCGTCGCCGAGGTCGATGGTCAGCTCTCCCGGCGGGCCCGCAGTCCACTGCCGCTGGTAGGTCGTCCCATGGATGGCGTGGGGCGGGAGTCCGATGGGAAGTCGAACCTGGTCGCCTCGGTGCTCGAACCGGCCGTTCCGCACGCGCCCGGCCCACGGGATCATCGGGAACGAGCCCCATCGCAGGGGATCGCCGACCCGTCCGACCAGCAGTTCGTGTCCTGCGACGACGAGCGACGTCAGGCGTCCGCCCGACTCGTGGTCGATCGTGACCGAGGCGTCGCCCGCGGTCAGTGTCGGGGTCGTGGGCATCGGCGATCTACGTTGCCCCACATGCGTGCTGTGGTCCAGCGGGTGTCGTCGACGTCTGGCATCGGGCCCCGCACCGGGGTGGACGTCGTCAGTGCGCGCCGAACCATCCTCGACGTTGGATCAGCCACCCAGCGGCCAGGGCGAACAGCGCGAAGCCGATGGCGAGGTAGTCGCCGACACGCACGTAGATCGTCCGTCCGGTTCGCAGCTCGACCGTGTCGTAGAGCACCCGCTGCTCGGACACCGCGGTGCGCTGGAGCACCTCGCCGTCGGGAGCCACCACGGCGCTGAACCCGGTGGGTGCGATCTGCGCGACCCATCGACCGTTCTCGATGGCCCGCATCCGTGAGTTTGCGACCTGCTGGGTCTGTACCTGGGTACCCGAGAACGATGCCCCGTTGGTCGGGTTGACGAGGATCTGGCCACCGTGGGTGGTCGCATCTCGGGCCCGCTCGCCGAAGAAGATCTCCCACGAGATCGAGATGCCGAGACGTCCGACGGGCGTGTCGACCACCGCAGGTGTCTCCCCGACGCCGGCGTCGCGCGCAGGGAGCGCGTCGCCGGCCAGCGACTCGAGCGCGCCACGGAACGGCACCCATTCGCCGAACGGCACGCGCTCGACCTTCTCGTAGCGGTCGATCTCGTCTCCGTCGGGGTCGTAGACGACCGACCAGTTCTGGAAGGCGTCGGTGCCCTCGTCCTCGATCACGCCGGCGACGAACGTGGCGTCGTTGTCGCGAGCGACATCCTCGAGTTGAGCTTCTTCCGTACTGCCGGCGAGGGTCTCGACGTCCACCACGTCCTCGGGCCACAGGATCAGGTCGAGGCCGGGACGCAGGTCTTCCGATGCCGCGAGGTGCCGCTCGAGGACGATGCCGTCTTCGGTGGTCGCGGCGCGCGTGCCCTGTGGACCGCCGCCCTGTACGAGCGCGACGTCGAGGAAGTCGCCGGTCGAGTTGCCGGTCGGTGCGACGATGCTGATGCCGAGAACGACGATCGCGAACCCGGCGAGTCCCGATGCGACCGTCCAGTACCGCTTCCAGCACGCGGCCAGCGCCGAGCCGACGACCACGGTCATCCCGACCACGAAGAGGGCTCCTCCCAGTCGGAGCATGGGGGCGAGCACGCCGCCCACCTGGCCGACAGCGAGGTTGGACAGGGGCACGCCGCCGAAGGGCCACCGCCAGCGGAGCCATTCGGCCAGGATGATGCCGCCGGGATAGGCGAGGAATCGGCCGGGGCCCTTCGGCGCGAGCAGGGTGCCCGTCGCCAGGAACCCCGCATACGCGAGGGACGCGATGACGTATCCCGGAGCGGTCAGGTCCTTCATCCAGAACAGGCTCGGGAGCAGGAGCGCGACCCAGACGAACCAGGCGCGCCCGAGCCGCACGATCCCGTGCGCACCGTCGAGTACGTGATCGAGGAGTGCGATCCCCACGAACGCCAGCGGCCAGAAGCCCCACGGAGGGGTCGCAGCGGCCAGGCACAGACCGGCCAGGACAGCGAGCAGCGTGGGCGATGGTCGGCGCATGGCGGCGGCGAGTCTGTCATCGCCTGCGTCCGACCACGCATCGCGTCCGCGCGGGGTCGGGAGGTGGTCGATCGGAGGTGTCAGCCGCGTCCGAGCAGTTCGCGTGCGGCGCCTCGACCCTGCCGGATGCAGGCCGGTACGCCGATGCCTCCCAACGACGCGCCGGCGAGCGCCAGCGGCCCGGCGTCGGAGGCGGCGCGATGGACGTCGGCGACCAGTTCGAGGTGCCCGGGGCGATACTGGGGGAACGACCGGCGCCAGCGGCCGACCCTGGCGCCGACCGGCGTGAACTCGATCGCCATGGTCGCCTTCAGTCCGTCGAGCGCCGCGGCGACGAGGGCGGCGTCGTCGAGCGAGCACCAGTCCGTGGGGTCGGCGTCGTGGCCGATCGACACGCGGAACACGACGTGTTCACCGTCGGCCCAGTGGGCCCACTTCGACGATCCCCACGAGCACGCGGTGATCGGGACACCCGCGGTTCGGGCGGTCACGAAACCACTGCCGTCGAGCGGATGGCCGATCGTGGCGGCATCGGCCACGAGGGTGATCATCGCCACGGAGGCGAACTCGATGGTTCCCAGCGCGGCGGCCAGACCGGGCGCGCTCGTACGGAGCAGGCGGGCGGCGGCATCGGCGGGCGTCGCGAGGACGACGGCGTCGAAGTGGTCGGCGCCGATCCGCACGCCGGTGGCGCCGAGGTCGAGGTCGGGCGCTGGCGTCGAACACCGGACGTCGGCCGCCAGACGGCCGGCCAATCGCTCCGGCAGGGCAGCCATGCCGTCGGTGGGTGTCGCGAACACCGGAGCGCCCGAGGCCACCGACCGATCCCGCACCTCGGCGGCGGCACGCATGAGGGAGCCGCCGGTCGTCGCGCAGGCCCAGATCTGTGGTGCGACGGCTGCCGTTGACAACCGATCGGCCTCGCCGGCGTTGATCCCACCCAGGAGCGGCTCGACGAGATGGTCGCAGACCTCGTCGCCCAGGCGATCCCGGACGAGTGCGCCGACCGAGAGATCGCCCGTGCACGGTGGCGCGTCGGTGTCCAGGTCGGCGCGTGCTCGTTCGAGCCCCGCTGGTGAGAGCAGCCCGGTGGACGCCAGATCATCGAGGTCGGTGGGCAGCCCGAGCAGATGGCTGGCGGGCAGGGGCCGCAGCGCACCGTGGGCGTAGACGAATGCCCGCCCGGTCGCGGGATGCGCGAGGTCGTCGATGCCGAGCTCTCGGCACAGCTCCAGGGCGTCGGGGACGCGCGCGAGAAAGGCGTCGGCCCCGTCGTCCAGCGAGAATGACAAGCCGGGCACGGACGAGCGCTGGAGTTTGCCGCCAATGCGGTCGGTGGCCTCGAAGACGGTGACGGCGACGCCGTGCTGCTCGAGTTCCCACGCCGCCGACAGCCCGGTGATGCCACCGCCGACGACGGCGACCCGAGAAGTCATCCCCGCGCGTGGACGTGGTCGACGACCTGTCGGAGGATGCCCGGGTCCGAGCCGGGGAGCACGCCGTGCCCGAGGTTGAAGACGTGTCCAGGACGGCCACCGTTCCGGGCGAGGACATCGTCGACGGCGCGCTCGGTGGCGTCCCAGCCGGCGAACACGACGGCTGGGTCGAGGTTGCCCTGTACTGCCTTGCCGGGTACCCGCGAGCGGGCATCGTCGATCGGCACCCGCCAGTCGACCCCCACCACGTCGGCACCCGCGTCGCTCATCAGCGGGAGGAGCTCGCCGGTGTTGACGCCGAAGTGGATGCGAGGGACGTCGAGGTCGGCGACGCCGGCCAGCACCTTGCGGGAATGGGGGAGGACGTAGTGCTCGTAGACCGCCGGCGAGAGGGCACCGGCCCACGAATCGAACAGTTGCACCGCGCTGGCTCCCGATTCGATCTGGTCCCGCAGGCTGGCCAGTGCGATGTCGGCCAGGCGGTCGAGCAGACGGTGGAACAGATCGGGTTCGGCGAACATCATCCGCTTGGTCTGCTCGTAGGTCCGGCTCGGCCTTCCCTCGATCAGGTAGCTGGCAACCGTGAAGGGAGCGCCGGCGAATCCGATCAGCGGCGTGTCGCCCAGCTCTCGCACGAGGAGCTCGACGGTTTTCGCGACGTACGGGGCGTGCTCGGCCGGTTCGAACCGCGGGAGCCGGGCGAGGTCGGCTTCGGTGCGGAACGGGTGCTCGGCCACCGGGCCGACACCAGGAACGATCTCGATGCCGAAGCCGATGGCCCGGGCCGGGACCACGATGTCGCTGTAGAAGATGGCGGCGTCGACGCCGTACCGCTGCACGGGTTGCATCGTGAGTTCGGCCGCGAGTTCGGGCATCTCGACCGCATCGAGGATCGACAGATCGCCCTTGCGCTCGTTGTACTCCGGCAACGATCGCCCGGCCTGACGCATGAACCACACGGGAATCCGCTTCGTGGCCTCGCCGCGACAGGTGGCGAGGAACGGGTGGTCGGGTGCGGGGCTCATGACCCCGCCGACGCTACTTCCGCACCCCCACCCCACCCCGATCGCGCTCGAACCAGGCTGTTGGCTAGCGGCCCTCGTCCTGGCCGACCTCGACCAGCGCATCACGGAGCGCGAGACGGAGCCGACGGGCCACGGCGGGGGAGAGGTGGGCGATGAGGCCGGCGCCGGGGTTGCCCACCTCCTCGACAGTGAGCACCACTCGCGGCTCCGCGTCCTCGTAGTCGTCGGAGATCGCGACTCCCCACGAGACCCGCTGGATGTCGAGTTCGTCGGCATCGGGCGGGAGGTCGTCCTCCGAGAACGGATAGTCGTCGATCGAGCGTCGCACCTGGCCAGCCTGTCGCGTAGCGTCGACCGATGCCCGCGACACCGCACGCGCCAGTACCGCCCCGGCCCGAGCGACGTCCCGTCACTCGCGATCGCCACGGCCGCACCGCCGTCGACGAGTACGGGTGGCTGTGCGATGTGAGCCGCAGCGACCCCGACGTGATCGCCCACCTCGAGGCCGAGAACCGCTACGTCGACGAGGTGTTGGGTCACACCGCCGATCTGCAACAGACGCTCTTCGAGGAGATCAAGGGGCGGGTCCAGGAGACCGACCTCTCGGTGCCGAGCCACCAGCGCGGCCACTGGTACTACGCACGGACGATCGAGGGGAAGCAGTATCCCGTCTACTGCCGGGTCGACGCGTCCCCGGGCATCACCGATCCTCCAGACCCCGACGACGATGCCGTGACGGCGGATGAGCAGGTCATGCTGGACGCCAACGTCGAGGCGGGCGACAGCGACTACTTCGCGCTCGGTGTCCTCGACCTCTGCCACCCGTCCCAGGTGCTGGCGTGGGCCGCTGACCGCAACGGCTCCGAGCAGTACGAGCTCCGATTCCGTGACCTGGCGACCGGCACCGATCTCGAAGATGTGGTCGAGGGCGTCTACTACGGCTCGGCCTGGTCGTCCGATGGCCGGCACTTCTTCTACACCCGCCCGGACGACGCCATGCGCCCGCACGAGATCTGGCGACACGAACTCGGCACCCCCGGCGCGGGCGACGTCCTCGTGCATCGCGAGGATGACGAACGGTTCTTCTGCTCGATCAGCGCGACGAAGGACCGCGAGTTCCTCGTGCTCGAGATGGGCTCGAAGATCACGGGCGAGATCATGGTGTGCCCGGCCGACCATGTCGACGCCGGTTTCACGGTGCTCGTTCCTCGCCGGCAGGGGATCGAGGCCTCGGTCGAACACGCGAACGGCACCTTCTTCATCCTGACCAACGACGACGCCCTCGACTTCCGGGTCGTTGCCGTGGCGGACGAGGCGATCGGCGCAGATCCATCAGCGTGGATCGACGCGGTCCCCCACGACCGGGGCGTCCGGATCGAGGACGTCGACGTTCTGCGCGACCACCTCCTCGTGTCGGAGCGGACCGATGCCACAACGCGGCTACGCGTCCGCCGACTGTCGTCGGGCGACGAGTTCCTGGTCGATCAACCCGAAGAGGTCTCCACCGTCCACGCGAGCGCCAACGACGACATGGACTGGCCCCAGCTCCGGTTCACCTATACGTCGCTGGTCACCCCGGCCACGGTCATCGACCTCGATCTGGGAGCGGGCCCGGAGGCGGGCTCCGTAGGTCCGGGCGAGCGGCACGTCCGCAAGGTCCAGCCGGTGCTCGGTGGCTACGACCCGGCCGACTACATCTCCCGGCGCCTGTGGGCCACCGCCGCCGACGGCGTGAGGATCCCGGTGAGCATCGTCCATCGTCGCGACCGTCGGGCTCCCGGACCCGTGCTGCTGTACGGCTACGGCTCGTACGAGATCTCGATCGATCCGACGTTCTCGTCGGCTCGGCTCTCGCTGCTCGACCGAGGCTGGGCGTTCGCGATCGCCCATGTCCGCGGTGGCGGCGAGATGGGTCGGCGGTGGTACGAGGACGGCAAGTTCGCGGCCAAGACGAACACCTTCGACGACCTCATCGCCTCCGGGAGGGCGCTGATCGACGACGGCGTCGCGAGACAGGACGGCATTGCCATACGAGGCGGCTCCGCCGGCGGACTCCTCGTCGGCGCGGCGCTCAACCGGGCTCCCGACCTGTGGGCAGCCGTCGTGGCCGAGGTTCCGTTCGTCGATGCCCTCAACACCATCCTCGACCCGTCGCTTCCGCTCACGGTCATCGAGTGGGAGGAGTGGGGCAACCCGGTGGCGTCGGTCGAGATCTTCGACGTCATGGCCGCCTACACGCCCTACGAGAACATTCCTCCGGTGGCGCTTCCGCCCGTGTTGGCGACAGGCGGACTGCACGATCCGAGGGTCGGGTTCTGGGAGCCGGCCAAGTGGGTCGCCCGCCTTCGCGACGAGACGGCCGGGATCGAGCACGCGGGCCCGTTCCTGTGCCGGACCGAGATGGGCGCGGGCCACGGCGGCCCGTCCGGTCGGTACGACTCGTGGAAGGACGAAGCGCTCGTGTTCGCCTTCCTCCTCGAGCACGTGCCCTCGCCCTAGTCAGGTCCGGGTAGGCTGTTCGGTCCCTCGATTCGCTTTTTTCCCAGGTGTTCCATCGGAAGGTGCAGCGTCCTTGACGTCACATCCCGAACTGGCTTCGGAGCAGGCCTACGTCGATCATGCCCACGAGTCTCTCGACGCGGCCAGAGACCGCGCCCGATCACTCCGGTCGATGGTCGAGGTGGGCAAGGGCGGGACCGAACAGGCTCGCTGGGAACGGGAGATGATCGAGGGCAACATCGCCAATCGCCTGAACCAGCTCGAGCTCGGCGACCATTCCCTGGTGTTCGGACGCATCGACACCGACGCGGCGCACGAACAGGACACGTACTACATCGGGCGCATGAGCGTGGCCGACGAACACCAGGAGCCCGTGGTCGTCGACTGGCGGGCGCCGGTGGCCGAGGCGTTCTACCGGGCGACCGGACCACAACCGATGGGTCTGGTGCGACGGAGACACTTCACCTCGCGAGGACGGACGCTGCTCAACCTCGAGGACGAGCTGTTCGGCGAGGCCGTGCACGGCGACGACGGTGGCATCACCCTCGTCGACGACGACCGCATCCAGGGTCACGGCGCACTGATCAACGCGCTCGAGACCAACCGCGCCGGCAAGCTCGGCGACATCGTCGGCACCATCCAGAGCGAGCAGGACGAGATCATCCGCTCGCCGCTGTCGGGTCTGCTCGTGGTCCAGGGCGGCCCCGGTACCGGCAAGACCGTCGTGGCGCTGCACCGGGCTGCCTACCTGCTGTACACCCACCGCTTCCCGCTCGACGGCCAGGGCGTGCTGGTCATCGGACCCAACCGGGTGTTCCTCGGCTACATCGACCAGGTGCTGCCCTCGCTGGGCGAGGCCGGTGTCGAGCTGGCTGTCCTCGACGATCTGGTCGACCGCGAGACGATCCGCGACACCGACCGCGCACCGGTCGCCCGCGTGAAGGGCGACAGTCGGATGGCCCAGGTCGTCCGCAAGGCCGTGGCTGACCGCCAACGAAATCTGCGGACCGATCTGCGGGTCGGGATGGGTGCCCAGACACTGGTGCTGACCGTCGAGGTCAGCGAGCGGATCGTCCGCGACGCGCACCGCCGCTACCGACTTCACAACGCCGCACGCCGGTTCGTCGAGCAGGCGGTCTTCGAAGCCCTCGCCGACTCGGCGCGAAATCCGGTCGCTGCCGATGACGTGCGCGACCAGCTCCGCCGCACACCGCAACTGGTCGAGGCGCTCGAGTGGATGTGGCCGTTGCTCACGCCGGGTCAGCTCCTCCACGACCTGTTCGGATCGCACGCGCTCATCGAACTCGCGGCCCGCAAGTGGCTCGACGCGGACGAGCAGGTACTGCTCCACCGGCAGCGCACTCCGCTGGGCGAGCCGATGGTCTTCAGTCGCAACGACGTCCCGCTCCTCGACGAGGCGCGTGAACTGTTGGGCCCCCCGAAGAAGCGCAAGGGCGTCGACGAGAGCATCCGCACCTACGGCCACATCGTGGTCGACGAGGTCCAGGACCTCTCGCCGATGCAGCTCCGCATGATCTCGCGCCGTTCGCTCAACGGCTCGCTGACCATCGTCGGCGACATCGCCCAGGCAACCGGTGCGTGGGCGCACGAGAACTGGGACGAGATCATCAGCCATCTCCCCACCCGGCGGGGAGTGCGGCGGAGCGAGTTGACGGTGGGGTACCGCATCCCGTCCAGCAACATGGAACTCGCCGCCCGTGTGCTGCGGGTCGCCGCGCCGCAGCTGTCGCCCCCTCGCTCCGTTCGAGAAGGTGGCGACGAACCGGTGATCGACCGGGCAGCGAGCGGCGAGTTGGCCGGCCGGGTGGCCGAGGTCGCTCGCTCCGAGCGCGACATCATCGAGCCGGGGTCCCTCGCAGTGATCGTGCCGTCGACGATGCTCGAGTCCGTGTCCGCCGCCCTCGATGCCGCCGGCGTCCCCCACGGCAAGGCCACCCGCCAGGGTCTGAACGAGCCCGTCACCGTGGTCCCGGTCAGCATGGTCAAGGGTCTGGAGCTCGACTCGTCGGTCGTGGTGGAACCAGCCGCCATCCTCGACGAAGAGGCCCAGGGGCTGCGAGCGCTCTACGTCGCCCTCACCCGGTCGACCAAGCGGCTCGCCGTCGTGCACGAACGGCCGCTGCCCGACTTCTTCGACGAGCCCGTCGGTCTCGACCAGCTGTCGCTCGACGTCGACCGGGCGGTCTGATGGCAGGGATCAACGTCCGCGGTCTCACCGTCGGATTCGACGGCACCGAGGTGCTCCACGGGGTCGATCTCGACGTCATCGCGGGGCAGGTCACCGCGCTCCTGGGGCCGTCGGGCTGTGGCAAGACCACCCTCCTCCGCGCGATCGCGGGGCTCGAGATCCCCGATGCCGGCGAGATCGAGATCGGCGACACCATCGTCGCCGGCGCCGGCACCAACGTTGCCGCCGAACGTCGTCGTGTCGGCATGGTCTTCCAGGACTGGGCGCTCTTCCCGCACCTCACCGTGGCCGGCAACGTCGCATTCGGTCTGCCCCGCGCCGACCGCAAGGGTCCGAAGGTCGAGGCAGCGCTCGAGATGGTCGGCCTCGGCGGGTTCGGCGACCGATCACCCGGCACGCTTTCCGGTGGTCAACAGCAGCGGGTGGCGCTGGCCCGGGCGCTCGCGCCCGAGCCCTCGGCGCTGCTCCTCGACGAGCCCTTCTCGAACCTCGACACCGCGCTGCGGTCCAAGGTTCGGACCGAGGTCCACGAGTTGCTCCATCGGGTGGGCATCACCACCGTCTTCGTGACCCACGACCAGGACGAGGCGTTCGTGCTCGGCGACGACGTGGCGGTGATGTCCGAGGGCGTCATCGTGCAACAGGCGCCACCCCACCGGATCTACACCGAACCCGCCGACGCCTGGGTCGCCCGCTTCGTGGGCGACGCGAATCTCGTCCCCGGGGCCATGTCCGGCGGCTTCGCCGAGACGGCAGTCGGCCGGGTGCCCGTCCGGTCCTCGGTCAGTGGCGCGGTCGATGTGCTGCTGCGCCCCGAAGACCTCCGGATCCTGTCGGCCGAGCAGCATGCCGACGGTGCCTGCGACGCCGTGGTCGAACTGGCCGAGTACTACGGCCACGACACGGTCTATGTGGTCGCGCTCAGCGACGGCACCCAGGTCCGCGTGCGCGAGGTGTCGGTCCCTCGCTTCGACCGTGGCGACAGCGCCAATGTGGTCGCGGTCGGATCACCCGCCGTCGCCTTCGCCAGCACGTGATCGCCGTCCTCGGTGCCGGACCGGCCGGCTTGTCGTTGGCATGGCGGCTGACGCGAGACGGGCACGAGGTCGTCGTGCTCGACAGCAGCGACCGCGTCGGCGGCATGGCCGGATCGACCTCCATCTCCGGCCAACGCGTCGATTTCGGTAGCCATCGCCTCCATCCCGGGATGGCGCCCGAGGTCCGTGCGGCGATCGACGAGATAGTCGAGGTCCAGGTTCGGCCGCGGAACGGGCGCATCCGACTCGGTGGTCGTTGGGTCCCGTTCCCGTTGACGCCGCTCGGGCTGGTTCGGGGACTCCCGGCAGCGGTCGCTGCCCGGGCGGGGTTCGACGCAGCGACGAGTGCGTTCCGGTCACCGCGAGCCGACTCGTACGCCGAGGTGGTCCGGGCCGGGCTCGGTCCGACGGTGTGGAAGGAGTTCCACGAGCCCTACGCGTGGAAGCTGTGGGACACCGCTCCGGACGAACTGTCCGGCGAGTTGGCCCGGCGACGGGTCTCGGCTGCGTCGCCGGCCGACATCGCACGCCGGATCGCACGGGGCGTCCGGAGGACGCCGACATTCCTCTACCCCTGCCAGGGGTTCGGCGCCATCAGCGAGGCGATGGCCCGCCGCATTCCCGATGTGCGTCTCCGGACCAAGGTCACGGGATTGATCGAGCATCACGACCGGGTCAGCGTGGGCCTCGCCGACGGACGGATCGTCACCGCCTCGCACGTGTTCTCGACGCTGTCCGCGGGATTGACCGCGACCTGGCTCGGCCTGGTCGAACCAGACCGGGTGGCGATGCCGATCCGTGGGATGGCGCTCGTCTACCTCACGGTGGCTGGGCGCCCGTACACGCCCTTCGATGCCCACTACCTGCCCGAACGGACCGTGCTCCCGACCCGGGTCTCCGAACCGGCCAACTACCGCTCGAGCGCCAGCGACCCGACCGACCGCACCGTCTTGTGCGCCGAGATCCCGTGCTGGCGCGACGACGGCATCTGGCGTGCGAGCGACGACGCTCTCGGCCAGCGGGTGGCCGACGATCTCGTCCGCAGCGGCCTGCCCGACCCGTCGGTGCAAGCGGTCGATGTCGTTCGCCTCCCCGCTGTGTATCCGGTCATGACCTCCGACGCCCTGGATGCGCTCGACCGTGCCGAGCGCGCGATGGCCTCGGCCCAGCGCGTCACCGTTCTCGGTCGCCAAGGACTGTTCACGCCCGACAACACGCACCATGTCATCGAGATGGGCTTCGCCGCAGCGGCGTGCGTCGGCGCCGATGGCGGCTTCGATCACGCCGCCTGGCGCACCACCCGCGACCGATTCCGCGAGTTCGTGGTCGAGGACTGAACGTCCGAGCAGGCCGCGGGTGGGCACCTGGGATCGTTGTCGTGGTGGCCGATGCCGGGGTTCGCAGACGGCATTAGGCAGACTTTACATTTTGCCGTCAGCGCTCGTAGCATCCGCTGTCATGCGCGTGCGTCATGTCTCCCTCGCCATCGTTCCGCTCCTGACGCTCGGCCTGCTCGCGTCGGCCTGCTCGACCGACAGCGACCGACTGACGGTGTACAGCGGCCGGACCAAGGACCTCATCAGCCCGCTGCTCGACCAGTTCAGCGAGGAGACCGGGATCAAGATCGACGTCCGCTACGGCGACTCGGCCGATCTCGCACTGCTCGTCGACACCGAGGGCGACAACACCGACGTCGACGTGTTCATCTCTCAGAATCCCGGCGCCGTCGGATTCCTCGACGCCCAGCAACGCCTGACGCAGCTCGACGACGCGGAGCTCGAGCTGGTCGACGAGCAGTTCCGCTCGGGAACCGGTGACTGGGTCGGTCTGTCGGGTCGGGTCAGGGTGCTGGTCTACAACACGGATCTGGTCGACGAATCCGAGCTCCCCGACTCCGTCCTGGACATGACCGACGAACGCTTCAAGGGTCGAGTCGCCGTGGCACCCACCAACGGATCATTCCAGGACTTCGTGACCGCGATGCGCGTCGAACTCGGCGAAGACGTCGCTGCCGACTGGCTCGACGGCATGGCGGCGAACGATGCCAAGCCGTATTCGAACAACACCGCGATCGTCGAAGCCGTGACCCGTGGCGAGATCGAGATGGGTCTCGTGAACCACTACTACCTGGCCCGAGCGCTGGCCGAGGATCCGAGCCTCCCGGGCGAGAACCACTACTTCGCCGAGGGCGATCTCGGGTCGCTCCTCATCACCACCGCCGCCTCGATCATCGACGGGACGGACCGTCGTGACGACGCTCGGGCCCTGGTCGATTTCCTCCTGTCGCAGTCTGCGCAGGAGTTCTTCGGCGACGAGACGTTCGAGTACCCGCTCGCTCGCGGCGTGCCACCGAGCGACGCGCTGCCGCCGCTCGACAGCATCCCGACCACGTCGATCGATCTCGACGAACTCGGTGGCGGGCTGGCGCGTACCGCGGAGATCATCCAGGACAGCGGTCTGGACAGCTGAATGGTCGCTGCCGCGCGCCGGAAGGCCGCGCCGTGGGGTCTCAGCGTGACGTCGATCGCGATCGCGGTCGTCTTCGCCGGGCCGTTGCTCTATCTCGTCTCCCGGGTCGTGGTGGGTGACGTGGCCATGCGCACCGTCGTGGCGGACGAGGTCACGCGCGACGCCTTGTGGAACACCGTGTTGCTCGCGAGCCTCGTCGCGGTGTCGGCCGCAGTCGTCGGCACCGCGCTCGCATGGGTGGTGGCCCGATCCGACATCCCTGGCCGCCGGATCTTCGCGGTACTGGTCGCGTTGCCGTTGGTGTTCCCGTCGTTCGTCGGCGCCCTCGCGCTGAAGGCGTCGGTGGCGCCGGGTGGTCTGCTCGAGTCGACCCTCGGGCCGCTCGGAGTCGACCGACTCCCGCAGGTCGAAGGTCTCGTCGGGTCGTGGCTGGTGCTCACGCTGTTCACCTATCCCTACGTGCAGCTTCCCGTTGCCGCCAGGCTGCGGGCGCTCAGCCCGTCGGTGGAGGAATCGGCACGGATCCTCGGCCGGCGCCCACTCGCCGTCTTCTTCCACGTCGTGCTTCCCCAGACTCGGACGGCCATCGCTGCCGGCACGCTGCTCGTGTTCCTCTACGCGGTCTCCGACTTCGGCGCGGTCGACCTGCTCGGCTACCCCGCGCTGACGAGGGTGATCTACGCCAACCGAGTGCTGCGCCGCGACCTCGCGATGGCGCTCGGGCTCGTCCTCGCCATCCTGGCCCTCGTCGTCACCGCGGCGGAGCGGCGAGTCAGCCATCACGGCGTGGCGGCCCCGGCGGTGCGCACGAAACGCTCGCTGATCGTGCCGCTCGGCGCCTGGCGCTGGCCGACATTCGGACTGGTGGTGTTCTTCCTCCTCAACGCATTGGCCGCACCGGTCGCGTCGCTCGTGCACTGGACCAGCCGTGGCCTGTCGTCGGGGTCACTCGATCTCGCCGAGGCCGATCTCTGGACCCCGATCCTCAACACCGCCGGCATCGCGATCGTGACCGCGCTCGTCGCCGTCGTCGTGGTCCTGCCCGTCGCCTTCCTGGGGTCTCGGTACCGGAGCCGTGTCGCCGGCCCGGCGCAGACGATGGTGGTCGCCGGATTCGCGCTCCCGGGCATCGTGATCGCGCTCTCGATGGTGTTCCTGTCGCTGAACACGCCCGTGCTCGACGGGCTCTACCAGACGTTCCCGCTGCTGGTGCTGGCCTACGTCGTCCACTTCGGCGCGCAGTCGGTCCGTGCCGCGGGCATCGCCGTCGGCTCCGTACCCGGTCGCCTCGACGACGCCGCACGCATGCTGGGCGCCGACCGATGGCGCCGACTCGTGCGCATCGACCTGCCCCTGATGGCACCGGGCCTCGCTGCCGGGGCGGGTCTCGTCCTGCTCTCGACCATGAAGGAACTTCCGGCGACCCTCCTGCTCGCGCCGACCGGCTTCGAGACGTTGGCCACCCGCATCTGGGCGTCGACCGAGGCGAACGCGCTCGCCGAGGCCGGACTCACTGCCCTCGCGCTCCTCGTGGTCTCGGGCGCGCTCACCTGGGTCCTGGTGGTCCGGCGCGCCGACCTGTTGGACTGACCGCCGGTGACCACCGTCGCGCCCAGTCGCCGACTGCTCGTGTTCGTCTTCGCCGCGACCGCCGGGTGGGCGCTCCTCGGTGCCGGCGCACGAGCAACCAACGGCGCACGTCTGACCGCCGACGAGCCGCAGTACGTGTTGAGCGCGCGCAGCCTGGCCGAGGACGGCGACCTCGATATCGCCGACGAACTCGCCGACGAGCGCTGGCGAGAGTTCCACGAGGTCGACCTGCCACGCCAGACGGAGCCACGGGCTGACGGCTCGGAGCTCAGCCCGCACGATCCGCTGCTGCCCCTCCTGTTGGCGCCGGGCGTGGGCGTCCTCGGCTGGGCCGGCGCCCGGATCACGATGGCGTTGGTCGTCGGTGCGCTCGCGTCGGTCCTGGTCTGGACGTGCATGGCACGGCTCGGGGTCAGTCGACGGACCTCGGTGATCGCGACGCTCGCGTGTTGTGCCAGCCCGCCGATCACGTCGTACGGCAGCCAGATCTATCCCGAGTCGGTCGCAGCACTCGCCGTCGCCGTCGCCGCAGCCGCAATGCTCGGGGCGCCCTCGCGCCGCCGGACCGTCGTGTGGATGGTGGCGGTGGTGGCGCTCCCGTGGCTGGGCGTGAAGTATGCCGGCGTCGCGGTGGCACTCGGTCTCGTGGGCCTGTGGCGTGATCGACACCTCGCAGTGCCTGTCGTCGGGTCGGTGGGAGTGGCCGCCGCGACCTACCTCGCGTTCCATCAGGCGGTCTACGGGGGGTGGACCGTCTACGCCGCCGGCGATCACTTCGTCGGCGGCGAGTTCACCGTCGTCGGCAACGATCCCGACCATGTCGCTCGCACGATCCGGCTCCTCGGCTTGTTGGTGGACCGTGACTTCGGGCTCATCGCCTGGGCGCCCGTGTACCTGCTCGCCGTCCCGGCGATCGCGTGGACGGCGCGCCGCGCGGACGGCGCACGGGTCGTGCTCCTGGCACCCCTTGCCGCGGGCTACGCCACCGCGACGTGGGTCGCGCTCACCATGCACGGCTGGTGGTGGCCCGGACGCCAGACGGTCGTCGTTCTCCCCCTCGCAGTGCTCGCCATCGCACGGTTCGTCGACGAACGTCGGGGACTGATCCTGGCCACGGCCGCCGCAGGAGCGCTCGGCGCCCTGTCGTGGTTGTGGTTGACGATCGAAGCCACGCACGGAACGGTCACGTTGATCGTCGACTTCTTCGACACGTCCAATCCGTGGATCCGGAGCTGGCGACAACTCCTGCCCGACGAACGTGCGCACGGATTCGCGACGGGGGTCAGGAACGTGGCGTGGCTCGGCGCACTGTCCGTCGCCGCCGCGGTGGGGTGGCGCCAGCAGACACGACGGTCAGCGGGAGCGGACGAGGATGCGTTCGCTGGCGAAGGCGCCGATGCCGATCGCGTTGCCGGCGATCTCGATGGTGGTCGTCCCGTCGGGTGACGAGGCCTTGACCGACCCGGCGGTACCGGGAAGCACCGAGGCGTCCTCCAGGAACTCGAGGAGTCCGGGGGCGAACTCGAGTTCCTCGGGGATGCGGCTCACGGTGAAGGCGTCGCCGACGCCGACACCCGAGAGTGGGATCGTCGTGGGCGCGTCGTAGTCGGACCCGGGGATCGGGTTGCCGTGCGGGCACGTGGTGGGCGAGCCGAGATGACGATCGATCGCTGCCTCGACGTTGTCGGAGATGACGTGCTCCCACTTGCCGGCTTCCTGATGGGCTTCGGCCCAGGAGAGACCGAGGATGTCGGTGAGGAACCGCTCGGCGAGGCGATGGCGACGGACGACCCGCTCGGCGAGCTTCTTCCCGTCGGTGGTGAGCAGGATGCGCGTACCGTCGGCATCCACGAGGCCCTCGCCGTCGAGGCGCCGGATCATCTCCGACACGGCAGGTCGGCTGACCTCGAGACGCTCGGCGATACGGGCCTGGATGACCGAGATGTCGTCCTCGGCGAGCTCCCAGATGGCTTCGCAGTACTCCTCGAAGGCCGGATGCCACTCGGGCGTCTGGTAGGTGCTCATCGCGTCATCCTACGGGTGGATCCACGGATCCGTCCGGAGCAGCACCAGGCGCGGATGACCGCTGTCCCGTGCCACGATGCGCCGGTGCAACATTCGCGACTTCCCGTCACGCTCGACGACGTCCGCTCGGCCGCGGCCGCCATCGGGGGCGCAGTGCTGCGCACACCGACCACCCGTTCGCACACCCTCTCGGCCATCACCGGCGCGGATGTGTGGGTCAAGTTCGAGAATTTCCAGTACACGGCATCGTTCAAGGAACGTGGCGCCCGCAACCGATTGCTGGCGCTCGACGAGGACGAACGGCGCACCGGCGTCGTCGCCATGTCGGCCGGCAACCACGCACAAGCGGTGGCCCATCACGCCACGCTGCTGTCGATCCCGTCGACCATCGTCATGCCGGAGACGACCCCGGCAACGAAGATCAGCCGCACCGAGGACAACGGCGCCACCGTCGTCGTCGAGGGGGAGTCGTTGGACGAGGCCGCAGCGGTCGCCAAGCGCATCTCGGCCGAGCAGGGAGCGGTCTTCGTCGCGCCGTACGACGACCCGTTGATCATCGCGGGCCAGGGCACATGCGCGCTCGAGCTCATCGAGGACGCGCCCGACCTCGACGCCATCGTCGTCCCGGTCGGCGGGGGCGGACTGTTCTCCGGTTGTTGCGTCGCCGCCCGCGGCGTGGCCCCCGACATCGAGCTCATCGGTGTGCAGTCCGAGCTGTACCCGTCGATGATCGCCGCGACGAAACGTCCGACCTCGGACCCGCCGGCGCAGTGGGGTCCCACCATCGCCGAGGGCATCGCCGTGAAGACCCCCGGCGTGCTGACGACCGAGATCATCGGTGCGCTGGCCGACGACGTCGTCGCGGTGCCCGAGCGGGCCATCGAGGAAGCAGTGGTCTGGTACCTCGAGATCGAGAAGGTGGTCACCGAGGGCGCCGGCGCTGCCAGTCTCGCGGCGCTGCTCACCGACCCGGCGCGCTACGCCGGCAAGACCGTGGGTCTGGTGCTCTCAGGGGCCAACATCGACCTCCGCCTCCTGTCGTCGGTCATCATGCGCGGGCTGGCCCGCACTGGCCGGCTCAGCCGTCTCGTCGTCGACGTGCCGGACACGCCCGGTGCGCTCGGTGCGCTGACCGCAGCCGTGGGTCGCGCCGGTGGCAACATCATCGACCTCACGCACCACCGCGAGTTCGGCGTCCATTCGGCCAGGGTCACCGAGATCGAACTGCTGGTCGAGACGCGCGACCTGGAGAGCGCAGCGCGCATGCGGTCGCAACTCGCAGACAGCGGCTACGTGGTCGACAACGACCCCCGGCGGATGGAGCAGGGTCGATGAACGGCGCCGAACTCGCACTTCGCACGGCGGCCGGTGCCGGCGTCGACGTCTGTTTCGCCAACCCCGGCACCACGGAGATGGATCTCGTCGCCGCGGTCGATCGCGTGCCGTCGATGCGAGCGGTCCTCGCGCTCTTCGAGGGTGTCGCCACCGGCGCCGCCGACGGATACGGCCGGGTCACCGGCCGTCCTGCGCTGACGCTCCTGCACCTCGGACCAGGCTTCGCCAACGGGATCGCCAACCTGCACAACGCCCGCCGGGCACACACGCCCGTCGTCAACCTGGTGGGCGACCATGCCTCGTGGCACCTGGACGTCGACGCGCCACTCACCACCGACATCGGATCGCTGGCCCGTCCGGTCTCGAGACACGTCGCCGTCGTGCCCTCCGGGGCGCATGCCGGGACCACCGTACGTGAGGCGATCTCGGCCGCGATGGGGCCACCGTCGGGCGTCTCGACGGTGATCTTCCCGCAGGACGCGGCGTGGGGCCAGGCCAAGGTGCACGACGTGTCGGAGGCCGCGGCCGAGGGGTTCAGTGTCGATGTCGATGCCGTCGGCAGGGCTGCGGCCGAACTCCGCAGTGCCGGTCAGGTCGGTCTTCTCCTCGGGGGTGTCCTCCGCCGGGTCGACCTCGACGCCGCAGCCGCCATCCGGGCGGCGACGGGATGTTCCGTGTGGGTCGACACGTTCCCCGCCGTGGTCGAACAGGGAGCCGGCGTCCCGCACTTCGATGCGATCCCGTACTTCCCGGAACAGGCGCTGGATGCCCTCGCCGACGTCGACACCATGATCGTCGCCGGCACTCGCGCGCCGGTCGCATTCTTCGGCTACGAGAAGCTCGGTGTGAGCAGACTGCTTCCGGCGGCCGCCGAGGTCGTGTCGATCGCTCCGCCCGGCGTGCGCGCCCACGAGGGACTCGCGGCGCTCACCGATGCGCTCGAGCTCGGCAGCGCGGCACCCGCGCATGATGTCGAGCCGCCAGGCGTGCCGGCCGGCGATCTCGACATGATGTCCATGGGCGCGATGGTCGCTGCGCTGCAGCCCGAGGGAGCAGTGGTGGTGAACGAGTCGGCGACGTCGGGCCTCGGGTGGGCCATCGCGTCGACCGGTGCAGCACCGCACGAGACCTTCGCGCTCACCGGCGGCGCAATCGGTCAGGGCCTCCCGTGCGCGGTCGGCGCTGCCGTCGCCGCGCCCGACCGGAAGGTGATCGCCCTGCAGGCCGACGGCTCTGGCATGTACACGCTCCAGTCGCTCTGGACGATGGCTCGTGAATCGCTCGACGTCACCGTCGTCATCTGCGCCAACCGCGCCTACCGGATCCTGCAGATGGAGCTCCACCGGACCGGCCACGACGACGCCGGACCCCAGGCCCGCTCGCTCACGGACCTGTCGGACCCGGCGCCCGACTGGGTGTCGCTCGCCAGGGGCTTCGGCGTCGACGGAATGCAGGCGACGACCCTCGACGAACTCCGCACCGGCATCGATCGCGGCCTGGCAACCGAGGGCCCCTACCTCGTCGAAGCCCTCGTCTGACCCACCCACACCGGATCTTGCGGCCGTTTCCGCGCAGGGGTCGCCACAACGGCCGCAAGATCTGGTGGGCTGCGGGCGACGGTACGGACCTCGACGGCGCGACCTTGCTCGTCGAGCCGATCCCGGCGGTGATCGTGTGTCGTTCGCGCGGGAGCCGGACCCGCCTCGAACACGTGAGCCTGCGGCGTCCGGACTGCGACAGCGCTGACGTCGGGGTCGCCTCCGGCGAAGAGCTACAGATCGCGTCCCTCGACGTGGTCGAGGAGGTCAGCTGAGGTGGGACGTTTCCAGCGCCATCCCGACGGTTCCTCGCACTCGCATGACCACACCCGCGACGTCGGCGACCGAACCAGATCGACGCCCGCAGGTTCCCGACGATCGTCGGAGACTCACGGCGATCCGCCCGGACCGACATCGACCACCACTACTCGGCCCGTGGCGAGGTCACGTTCCACGGCGTCACCGGCCCACAGGAGGACCACCTCGTGTTCGCGGTCGAGGACCTTGCTCCGTCGTCACGAGGCGCGGGGTGGGGGACCGATGTAGGCGGCTCTGGGACGGAAGCGCAGGGCGTGGTCGTATTCCTCGATCGCATGGGCCAGCCATCCCACGGTGCGGGACACCGCAAAGATCGCCTCGGTCGCACCAGCGACGAACTCGTAGTGCTCGGCGGCGGCAGCGAGCGCGAAGTCGATGTTGGCGAACGGAAGCCCCCGCTCGCGCATGACCTCGAGGATCTCGGGCACCACCGCCGGTGTGTCGTCCGGCCCGAGGAGACCGAACACCACGCTGGCCCGAGGGTCGGAGCGCTCGTACACGCGATGCCCGAAGCCGGGGATGCGTTCGCCGTTGCCGAGCCGGCGGCCGATCGCTTCGGCCGCGGAGGACTCCGAGGCCTCGCGGACGAGCCCACGCGCCTGCTCGCTCGCGCCGCCGTGCAGGGGACCACCGAGCACTGCGAGCCCGGCCTGCAGTACGAGGTACGGGTCGGCCCACGTCGACGCAGCGACGCGCGCCGCGAACGTGGACGATGCGAGCTCGTGATCGGCGAGGAGGATGAGGACGGCATCGAGGAACCGGATCCGTGATGCCGAGGGCTTCTCACGGGTGACGCGTGGCCACAGCCGTGCGGCGAGGGAGGCACCGTCGGGCGCATCGTGCCGGCCCAACAGCGCCAGGCAGTCCACCATGGTTGCGACGGTGGCGCGCCCGGTGTCGGCCACGGCGATCGGCCGACGGTCGGAGCGGAACGGATCGGCGTGGCGCATGGCGGCGAGCGCCGTACGGAAGCGGTCGATGGGCGACAGACCCCCCACCGACGCAACGGCCTGGCGGGCAACGCTCGCAGTGTCCGGCGAGGCGGTGAACGGGATCGACGTCGCCTCACCGGTCCACAGCCACGACGCGATCTCCTCGAACGTCGCCTCGATCACCGCATCGGCCACGTCCCAGCCGCGGTAGTAGAGGTGCCCGGACGGTTCGAGCAGCGTGAGCTCGGTCTCGACCACGACCTCGAACCCGGCGGTACGTCCACCGCGCCGGCTCCGGGTCGCGTGCCGCTCCACGTCCGCCCGCAGGAACCGGCTGCGGCGCTGGCCCGGCACCTTCTCGCTCCGGATCAGGCCGCGGCTGACATAGGCGTAGAGGGTCTCGGGTTTCACGTCGAGTCGGCGGGCGGCCTCCTCGCTCGTCATCCAGGGATCGCCGGTCATGGGTTGATGATAGCTTGATTCGATCAACGTTGACGATGTGTTCAGCGACGCCGAGACTGGAACCGTGGACACCACCTCCGTAGGAACCGCCAACGGCCCGGCGAGGACGGTCGGCGACGTGATGACCGTTCCCGCCCAGGCCGCCTCCCCCGACGACACGATCGCCGTCGCTGCCGCCCACATGAACCGCGACCTGGTGAGCTCGCTGGTCGTGACCGAGGGGGGTCGCCCGGTTGGCATCATCACCGAGCGCGATGTCCTCCACGCGGCGGGCACCGGCGCCGATCTCTCGAGCGAACCGGTCTCGGCCTGGATGACGCCGGATCCCGACTGTCTCGACCCGGACGCGTCGGTCGACGCCGCGTGGCAGCAGTTCGCCGAGCGCCACTACCGCCACCTGCCCGTGGTGGTGGCGGGCGAGCTCCGGGGCGTGGTGTCGCTCCGTGATCTGACCGCACTGGCGCACCTCCACCCGGCCGACGAGGCCCTCGTGGCACCCGCCGGTCTCAAGGGGATGATCGTGGCCGAGACCGCGCTCGGCGATGTGCGCGGCCAGGAGGGCTTCTACCACTACCGCGAGTTCTCGGCCCCCGAGCTCGCTGCCTCTCGCACGTTCGAGGACGTCTGGCACCTCCTGGTCGACGGAACGCTCCCGGACGTCGACGGGCGCGTCGCATTCGCGGCCGAGGTGGCGCCGTACCGAGCCGTGCCCGACTCGGTACTCGACGTCCTCCCGGCCATCAGCCGAGTGGCCGGCTCGGTCTCCTCGGCGCTGCGGACGGCGCTGTCACATCACGCATCGGTGCTGGCGCTGCCCAACTCGATGGACGTCGATCACGCCACCCGACGCACCCAGGCGCTCCAGCTCAGCGCCGTCGTACCGTCGCTGATCGCCGCCATCCATCGGCTCCGCCGCGACCTCGACCCCGTCCCGAGCCGGCCCGACCTGTCATACGCCGCCGACTACCTCCACATGCTCGGTGGCGAGGAGGCATCGTCCCGGCACGTGCGGGCGATCGAGCAGTACCTCATCCTCGGCATCGACCACGGGTTCAATGCGTCGACGTTCACCACCCGCGTGGTCACCTCCACGGGGAGCGACCTCGGATCGGCCATCGTCGCCGGCGCGGGTGCGTTGTTGGGTCCGCTCCACGGCGGCGCCCCGAGCAGGGCTCTCGACACCCTCGACGAGATCGGTTCTCCCGACCGCGCGTCCGACTGGGTGCGTGCGAAGGTCGAGGCGGGGGAGCGGATCATGGGGTTCGGGCACCCCGTCTACAAGACCGCCGATCCCCGATCCGTCATGCTCCGCTCGATCGCGCAGGAGCTCGGTGGCGAACTGGTCGACTTCGCGGTGCAGGTGGAGGCCGAGGTGGAGCGGACGCTCGCCGAGTTGAAGCCCGGCCGGGAACTGCACACCAACGTCGAGTGGTACGCCGCGGTCGTCATGGATCGTTGTGGCCTCGACCGAGACCTGTTCACGCCGACGTTCACGGCGAGCCGGGTGGTCGGGTGGTGCGCGCAGGCGCTCGAACAGGCGGCGGACAACCGCATCATCCGGCCGAGCAGTCGTTACGTCGGCCCGCCGCCACCGCAACCGGTCCCGACGATCTGAGGCGTCAGGCGGTCGGTTCGACCGTCGTGGGGTCGCCCGCGGTCGACGTGCCGAGCCACAGGAAGTCGGTGGCCCGTCCGCGTCCGTACCAGAGCACGTCGTCGCGGCCGTCGCCGTCGAAGTCGCCGCCGAGTGCCTCGTAGCGACCGTTCACGGGGAGCGACCGCCGGCCAGCACCGTCGAAGAGGACGTCGCCGTGCGCGCCTGGGCCGTAGAACAGGATCTCGGTTGCCGCGTCGCCGTCGAGGTCTCCGATGATGGGGCGGTACAGATCGGGCAGGTGCTCCTCGGCGGCGGCGAAGCCGGCCCGACCGCCGGTGGAGCGCCAGCGCCAGTCCGAGTTGGACCCGGGGGCGTACCAGACGATGTCGTCGCGACCGTCACCCTCGAGATCGGCGACGACCGGTTGGTACACGCCGTTGACCGTCACGCCATCGGTCGCGAACGCGGCGTTGCCGGTCGCGGTCCACACGAAGTCGCTGGTGGCGCCGGGCGCGTACCAGAAGATGTCGTCGGTACCGTCGCCGCTGAAATCCCCGACCGCAGGTGTGTACGACTGGTTGACGGGGCGAGGGTGGCTGGCGAAGTTCGCGTCCGGCCTCCCCGACCACACGAAGTCGGGCGCGCCGCCTGGTGCGTACCAGAAGATGTCGTCGGTGCCGTCGCCGGTGAAGTCGCCGACGAGCGGTCGGTAGAGCCCGTTGACCGGCCGGGCGAACGTCGTGAAGCGACCGCCGGCACCGCCTGCCCACACGAAGTCGGGCGCGCCGCCTGGTGCGTACCAGAAGATGTCGTCGGTGCCGTCGCCGGTGAAGTCGCCGACGATCGGGACATACCGACCGTTGACCGGCCGGGCGCCAGCCGCGAACCGGCCACCGGTGCGTCCGGACCAGAGGAAGTCGGCGCGGGCCCCGGGGGCGTACCAGAACACATCGCTGGTGCCGTCTCCGTCGAAGTCGCCGGTGAGTGGTTGGTAGATGCCGTTGATCGTCGACCCGGCGGGTGGCGGAGGGGCGGGGCCGAGGGACGGCGCACACGCCCGCATCCCCGAGAGTGCGCTGTTTCCGCCGCCGGCCACGGCGCGTACGCCGCCGGGGTCGCCCGGTACGCCGAGACGGCGTGCGACGCTGGTCCACGGCTCGCCACCGGAGGTCTGCACGCAACGCGACCGATCGACGGCCCGCTGTGCCGGACCGCCCGTGGTGAGCACCGTGGCGACCTCGGCCGCCACGTACTCGACCAGTGACTGCCCGGCGGCGTGCGTCGGGTTCCGGTCGCTCTGCACGGTGATGGCATACCCCTGCCCGGTCAGGTCGTCGCGCACGAACCCACTCGATCCGATGCGCCACCGGGCCGCGCCGCTGAGGGGGTAGAAGCCGTTCTTCAGGGCGACCGTCCACCCGGCCGGGACCCCGGCCGAGATGCCCCACCGTTGGGTGGGATGCACCGAGGTCATGAACTGCCAGGCGGTCGCCCGCGCCGACGGCCCGAGCGGCCCGCCGGAGTGGAGCAGAGCGAGGGCGAGGCGGGTCCGGTCCTCGGCCGTGCTCACGGTGGCTCCCCACGCCGGGACATGCGTCGTCGCACCGAGTCCGAATCGGCGATCGAGTGCTTCCATTCCCGGCACGCCCCCGAGCGACTGGAACAGCTCCGATGCGGGCGGGTTGTGACTGAGCCACATGGTCGGTTCGAGACGGCTCCGCTCGAAGCCGTTCAGCGACCGCCGCTCGTCCTGCGCGCGTACGAGGACGCCGGCGAGGAACTGCGCCTTGACCACCGACGCGGTGGTGATCGGCATCCCCCGGTCGAGGTGGTACCAGCAACCGGTCCGGGTGTCGTGGACGGCGGCGGTGATCCGCTGTCCTGGGAAGCGCTGACTGATGCCGGCGCGGAACGAGCTCGTGAACGGATCCGTGCAGACGTCGGCACCCGCGGGTTCGCTCGTTGCCGGCACGCCGACCGCGACGAGCAGCACGGCGACGATGACGGTGCCGACCCGGCGGGAGCAGGTGGTCCGATCCCAGCGCACGGGGCGAAGGTAGTCGGCCGCCGACGGACTGCCCGCCAGTTCCCATTGCGGACGGGATCTGGCCTCGTCCTGGCGGAGGCTGCAGCTGTGGTCAGAGCGGCCACGACCGATCACAGGAGACACCGACATGGACATGAAGCTCGAACTCGTCATCCTCGCCGTCACCGACATCGATCGGGCCAAGGCGTTCTACGTCGACCAGGTCGGATTCCATGCCGATCACGACCAGACCGTGTCCGACGACCTCCGCTTCGTGCAGCTGACGCCCCCGGGGTCGGCGTGTTCGATCGCGTTCGGCAGGGGGCTGACCGACATGGAGCCCGGTTCGCAGCGAGGGTTGCAGGTGGTCGTCGACGATGCAGCGAAGGCGCACGAGGTCCTTGCGGCGGCAGGCGTCGAGGTCAGCGACATCGACCCCCAGCCGTGGGGCACGTTCGTCTACTTCTCCGACCCCGACGGCAACGCCTGGGCCCTGCAACAACTTCCCGAGGAGCTCCGCTAGGCGGTGATGGAGCGGAACGCGGCGACGAGTGGCTCGAGGGTCGCCGTCGCCGCCTGCTCGTCATCGGGGAGCGCCGCGCTGGTGTGGAATGCGGTGACCCCCCGAGCGACCGCCGCAGGGACGGGAGCGACCGTGGCATCGACGTCGAGGCTCCCGTCGCCGTCGACGATCATCTTCAATCCGCCGACGACTCCGATGCCCGAGGGATCGCGACCGTGCTCGGCGACCGCGTCTCGCATGCGCCCGACCGCCGCCCCGAGGTCGGCAGCGTCGGCACCCCACGGGATCCAGCCGGAGCCGAAGCGGGCGAGGCGGCGCATCGATCGAGGATTGACGGTGCCGCTCACCCAGATCGGGATGCCGTCCGGCTGCACGGGCTTGGGCTGCTGGTGGATGCCATCGAAGTGCAGTTCGTCGGAATCGAGGCTCGCGACCTCTCGGGTCCACAGCGTCCGACAGACGTCGAGGGTGTGATCGAGCAGCCGACCGCGTTCCGCGTACGAGAGTCCGGCGGCTTGGTACTCCTCCTCCTGCCAGCCGACACCGACGCCGAGATCGAGCCGTCCGCCCGACAGGACGTCGATCGTGGCGCACTGGCCCGCCAGCACCACGGGGCGGCGGAGAGCGGCGAGCAGGATGTTGGTGCCGAACCGGACGCGTTCGGTCACCGCACTCAGGTGAGCGATCACGGCAAGGGGATCGAGCCAGTGGCCGTCCGGGCCCGTGGGCTGGCGCCCGCCGGACTGCCCGCCGCGCGCCGGATCGGCGTAGGCATCGAGACGTTCGCCCATCACGACGTGGTCGGACATCACCAGCCGGTCCACGCCGGCAGCGTCGGCCGCACGGGCGACGATCCGCAACGACCGCCATCCGTCGCTCGGCGCCTCCTCCGACCACGTCGTCAATCGGAGCGTCAGTTCTGGAGTCATCGCCGGGCGAGGGTACCGAGGCCTCAGCTGTCCAGGGCCTGCTTGGCCGCGAGGACGTCGAGGGCGACCCCGGTCTCGCGCTCGGACACCGACCACAACCTGGCGATGTTCTCGTCCATTCCGAGCTTTCGGAGCACCGGCCGCCTGACCGCAGGTCCGTTGCCACCGAAGCGTGGTCCGTACAGCTCGCCGCCGGACGCACTCGGGTCGGTTGCGGCGCGCAGCTGCATGCGTGCGCCGTCGGCCGGCTTCATGCCGACTGCGGCGGCGAGCTTGTCGGAGACCGCGCCGATGATCCCGCCGCCGCCTTCTGCCTGCGTGTGCGACTGGAGGTCGGTGTGCGAGAGCCCCGGATGGGCGATGAGGCTGTCGATGCCGACGCCGGCATCTTTGAACGCCTGGTGGAGGCCGAGTCCGAAGTAGTAGTTCGACAGCTTGGCCTGCCCGTACGAACCCCATGGGCGGTAGCGGCCCTCGAGATGGGGGTTGTCCGGGTCGACCGACGAGCCCATGAAGCGGGCGACGCTCGTCACCGTGACGACGCGCACGCGGTGTCCGGCGGCGTCGGCCCGGAGGAGCGATGGGAGCAGTCCTGCGGTCAAGGTCCAGTGACCGAGGTGGTTGATGCCGAACTGCATCTCGTAGCCGTCGTCGGTCCTGCGCTCCGGCATCGCCATGACGCCGGCGTTGTTGACCAGCACGTCGATCTCGGGGTGTGCCTTGGTGATGGTGTCGACGGCGGCGTTGATCGAGTCCTGGTTCCCGAGGTCGAGCGCCACGAGCTCCAACGACGCCGTCGGATGTCTGGTCACGATGCGCGACTGGGCGGCAGCGGCCTTGTCCTGGTTGCGGACCGCCATGACGACGTGGGCGCCCTTCCCTGCGAGGGCCTCGGCGGTCTCGAGGCCCAGGCCACCGTTGGCGCCGGTGACGACGACGACCCGGCCGTTCTGGTCGGGGATGTCGTTGATCGACCAAGTCACACGACGAGCGTACGGCGTCCGATTCCGGTCGGCACGGTCACGGCGTCCCGATACCGTCGGTGCGGATGTCCGGATCTCGTGCGCTCGAGCAGTTCTCGCCCGCGGTCCGGGCTTGGTTCGAGACGTCGTTCCCCGAGCCGACACCACCGCAGGAGCAGGGGTGGCCAGCCATCGCGGAGGGTGCCCACAGCCTGATCCTGGCGCCGACCGGCAGTGGCAAGACGCTCTCGGCGTTCCTCTGGGCCATCGATCGGCTGACGTCGTCGCCGCCGCCCGAGGAACGGACGCACCGGACGCGGGTGCTGTACATCTCCCCGCTCCGGGCCCTCGCCGTCGACGTCGAGAAGAACCTGCGGGCGCCCATCCAGGGCATCCGCCTCGCCGCCGATCGGTTGGGCGTGCCGTACACGGAGCCCACCGTGGGGCTGCGCACCGGCGACACGCCGCAGGACGAGCGCCGCAAGCTGGTACGCAACCCGCCCGACATCCTCATCACCACGCCCGAGTCCTTGTACCTGGTGCTCACCTCGGCCGCACGCGAGACCCTGATGGGGGTCGAGGCCGTGATCGTCGACGAGATCCACTCGGTCGCGAAGACCAAGCGAGGCGCCCACTTGAGCGTCTCCTTGGAGCGCCTCGTCACCTGGATCGAGCAGAACGGAGGGACCGCGCCGCAGCGGATCGGTCTGTCGGCCACGCAGCGACCGCTCGAGGAGATTGCGGCGTTCCTCGCCGGTCGGTCGGACGACGGGTCCTGGCGACCGGTCTCGATCATCGACGCCGGTGTCCGCAAGGAACTCGACGTCGAGGTGATCGTCCCCGTCGACGACATGGGCGAGCTCGGCCAGGTCATCGAGGAGCCGGTCAGCGGCCCTGCCGCTGCCGGGCCGGTGCGCAAGAGCATCTGGCCGTCGATGCATCCTCGATTGCTGGCGCTGGTGCAGGAGCACAATTCGACGCTCATCTTCGTGAACGCCCGCCGACTGGCCGAGCGGCTCGCGGCACGCCTGAACGAGCTCGCCCATGACGACGCCACGGCCACCGCCGGCGACGGCGTCGGTGCCATGGGCAACGCCTACGAGCCGAGTGACGACGAACGTGCACCCCCCGAGCTCGTGAAGGCGCACCACGGGTCGATCTCACGCGAACGGCGCCTCCAGATCGAGGACGAACTCAAGTCCGGGCGACTGAAGGGTCTGGTGGCGACGTCGTCGCTCGAGCTCGGCATCGACATGGGGGCCGTCGACCTCGTCATCCAGGTCGAGTCGCCCGGCAGCGTGTCGTCCGGTCTCCAGCGCATCGGCCGCGCCGGCCACCAGGTCGGCGAACCGAGCCGCGGCAAGCTCTTCCCGAAGCACCGGCAGGACCTGCTCGAGGCGGCCGTGGTGGTGAAGCAGATGCAGGACGGCCTCGTCGAGACCACGCGCTACCCCCGGAATCCGCTCGACGTGTTGTGCCAGCAGATCGTGGCGGCGTGCGCCCTCGACGAGTGGAAGCTCGACGACCTGTCACGCCTGATCCGTCGCTCGGCCAACTTCGCCACCCTGTCCGACGACGTGTTGACGGCGTGTCTCGACCTCCTGGGTGGCCGCTACCCGTCGGAGGAGTTCAGCGAGCTCCGCCCCAGGATCGTGTGGGATCGCACCGATGGCATGGTCCGTGGTCGCGCCGGCGCGCAACGATTGGCCGTGACCAACCCGGGCACCATCCCGGATCGTGGTCTCTTCGGCGTGTTCCTTCCCGACGGCACGCGGGTCGGCGAGCTCGACGAGGAGATGGTCTACGAGTCCCGGGCGGGCGAGACGTTCCTGCTCGGCGCCTCGACGTGGCGGATCGAGGAGATCACCTTCGAACGGGTCATCGTCACGCCGGCGCCCGGTGTCCCGGGGAAGATGCCGTTCTGGCACGGCGACGGCCCCGGACGACCGCTGGAACTGGGCCGCGCCATCGGCGCGTTCACCCGCTCGATCCGCGATCGCACCCAGCATCCCGACCCCATCGCCACCCTCCAGAACGACCACGGTCTCGACGATCGCGCCGCCGGCAACCTCATGGCGTTCCTCGATGAGCAGGCCGAGGCGACCGGCGTCGTCCCCGACGACCGCACCATCGTGGTCGAGCGATTCCGGGACGAGATCGGCGACTGGCGGGTCTGCGTGTTGTCGCCGTTCGGGGCGCAGGTCCATGCGCCGTGGGCGATGGCGCTGCAGACGACGCTGGGCGAGCGATGGGGCGTCGAGATCGAGATGATCTGGTCCGACGACGGGATCGTGCTCCGCCTCCCCGAGTCCGTCGACGATCTGCCGCTCGACGAGCTGGCGATTCCGCCCGAGGAGATCGAGGACATCATTCTCGGTCAGCTGCCCAACACGGCGATGTTCGCGTCCCGCTTCCGAGAATGCGCCGGTCGAGCGCTCCTGTTGCCCCGACGCCGGCCCGACAAGCGCCAACCGTTGTGGCAGCAACGTCAGCGCGCCGCCGACCTCTTGAAGGTGGCGAGCAAGTACCCCACCTTCCCGATCCTCCTCGAGACCACCCGTGAGTGCGTGAACGATGTGTTCGATCTGCCGGCACTCAAGGAGCTCTTGAGCGACATCCGGTCGCGGAAGATTCGCGTCGTTCCCGTCGACACCGACCAGTCGTCGCCGATGGCGCAGTCGTTGGTGTTCGGCTGGATCGCTGTCTACATGTACGAGGGCGATGCCCCACTGGCCGAGCGTCGGGCCGCTGCCCTGGCGCTCGACCGGGATCTGCTCCGTGAGCTGCTCGGGTCGGAGGAGTTGCGCGAGCTCATCGATCCCGATGTCCTCGCCGACCTCGAGCTCGAGCTCCAACGACTGGTCGACGGACGACGGGCCCGTGACGTCGACGAGTGTCACGATCTGCTCCGCCTCCTCGGGCCCCTGACCATCGAGGAACTCGACATCCGGAGTGAGGCGGACGCGAAGGGTTGGATCGACGAACTGGTTGCCGACCGACGCGCCTACGTCGTCGGCGTCGGCGGCGAGGAGCGGTGGGCGTCGACCGACGACGCGGCACGACTGCGTGATGCCCTCGGTGTCGCCGTACCGGTCGGCTTGCCGGCGGCGTTCACCGATCCGGTCGAGGACCCGATGGCCGATCTGGCCGCCCGGTACGCACGAACCCATGGCCCGTTCACCGCCTCGGAGGCGGCTGCTCGCTACGGCGTGGCGGTCGACCGGATGATCCCAGCCCTCGAACGGCTCGAAGTCGACGGCCGTGTGCTCCGCGGTGAGTTCCGCCCGGGCGGTCACGACCGCGAGTGGACCGATCCCGAGGTCCTGCGGGTGCTGCGCCGGCGGTCGTTGGCAGCGTTGCGCAAGGAAGTCGAGCCGGTGGAGGGCGATGCGCTCGGCCGCTTCCTGCCCGAATGGCATCACGTCGGCTCGAACCGCACGGGCATCGACGCCCTCATCGACGTGGTCGCGCAGCTCCAGGGCGCGCCCATCCCGGCGTCGGTGCTCGAGACCGATGTCCTGCCGGCCCGCCTCGGCGGGTATGCACCGTCCGACCTCGACCAACTCTGCACGGCCGGTGAGGTCGTCTGGGTCGGCGGCGGTGCGCTCGGCGCCCGCGACGGGCGCGTGCGTCTGTTGTTCCGTGACGCTGCCGGCCTCCTGGTCCCCACCCTCGCCGAGCCACCGTCGGAACCGATCCACAGTGCGCTGCTCGACCACCTCCGTGGGCGCGGGGCATCGTTCTGGTCGGACCTGGTCGGCGCGGCGCAGGCCGCCGACGTCGACTACGACGACGCTTCGGTCCTCACCGCCGTGTGGGACCTGGCGTGGGCCGGCTACGTCACCAACGACTCCCTCGCCCCACTCCGCGCCTACCTCGCCGGCAAGCCGCGCCGTTCTTCGGCCGGTCGGGGGCGTGGTCGCCCGCGTCCGGGTCGCCTCTCGCGTCTCGGCCCGTCGGCCGGGGCAGGTCGGTGGTCGCTCGTTGCGCCGCTGTTGGAACCGTCGCCGTCGCCCACCGAGTCGTCCCATGCGAAGGCTCGCCAACTCCTCGAGCGCTACGGGGTGCTGACGCGCGAAGCCGCATTGGGCGAGGGGAGCGAGGGTGGCTTCGCCGGGGTCTACCCGGTGCTCAAGGCGTTGGAGGAGCGCGGCGAACTCCGGCGCGGCTACTTCGTGTCCGGCCTCGGCGCCGCCCAGTTCGCGCTTCCCGGTGCCGTGGACCGGCTGCGTGCCGCCCGCGAGCCCGACCAGCGTTCTCGTCCGGTGCTCCTGGCCGCCACCGATCCTGCCCAGCCCTACGGCGCAGCCCTTCCGTGGCCGGAGTCCGGGGGTCGCCCCGCTCGCCAAGCTGGCGCGCACGTCTTGCTGATCGATGGCGACCTCATCGTGTACCTCGAGCGGGGAGGCCACAGCGTGTCGACCGTTGCCGCCACCGCGGACCACGTCGATTGGCCCGAGCACCTGAAATCGCTCGTCGAGTCGGGACCCGGCCACCGCCCTCGCTACCGCGCACTCGAGATCCGCAAGGTCGACGGCGAACCCGCCGGTGAGTCGCCCTGGCGAACGGCCCTCGAGAACGCCGGCTACCGCGACGGCTACAAGGGCTTCGTCCACCGCCCGCCCCGCTGATGCCCGAAGGCGACACCATCCACCGTGCCGCGATCCGGCTCCGGCCGGCGCTCGAGGGACAGCTGCTCACCCGGTTCGAGGCGGCGCGATTGACGGGCGACCGGCCGACCGCCGGTGAGCGGATCGACTCGGTCGAAGCACGCGGCAAGCACCTCCTGATCGGCTTCAGCGGGGGGCTGGTCCTGCGTACGCACATGAAGATGACGGGTTCGTGGCATCTGTATCGCGAAGGCGAGCGGTGGCGGAAGGGTGCCCATCTCGCTCGCGCCGTGGTCGGCGCCGACAGTGGGTGGGTCGCCGTCTGCTTCCAGGCGCCGGTGGTCGAGACGTACCACCGAGCCGGACGCGAACCCGATGCGCTGGCTGGGCTCGGGCCGGATCTCACGAGTGAGGATCCGGACGTCAGCGCGGTACTGCTTCGAATCCCGCATCTCACCGACGGTGACACCGAGATCGCCGACGCGCTCCTCGATCAACGCATCGGCGCGGGGATCGGCAACGTGTACAAGTCCGAGGTGCTCTTCCTCCATGGCATCGACCCGTTCACGCCGGTGCGTGCCGTCGACGTCGACCGATTGCGGAGCGTGTACGACACCGCACACCGCCTCCTGCGCGCCAACCTGCACACCGCTCGGCGTGTGACCTACCGGGGTGGCGTCGCGGTCTACGGACGGAAGGACCAGCCCTGTCTGCGGTGTGGCGCGCTCGTCCGGATGCGACGGCAGGGTCCGATGGCACGCTCCACCTACTGGTGTCCGGTGTGCCAGCGCACCGACGAACCGGTTGCGATACCGGAGGTTCGTGAATAGGTTCACAAGTATGTCCGACGCACGTCCGCATGTGGTGGTGATTGGCGCCGGCTTCGGCGGTCTGACCGTTGGTCGCGAGTTGGCGGACCATCCCGTCGACGTCACGATCGTCGATCAGAACAACTTCCACACGTTCCTCCCGTTGCTGTACCAGGTGGCCACGAGCGGTCTGAACGCCGCCGACGTCGCCCACTCGGTTCGGGCGGTGTTCCAGAAGGCCGAGTCGGTCGATGCCCGACTGGGCACCGTGACCGGCGTCGACTGGCGGGCCAAGGTGGTCCACATCGAGGACCAGGCGCCCCTCGCGTTCGACCACCTCGTGGTCGCAGCCGGGAGCTCGACCAACTACTTCGGGGTCCCTGGTGCGGACGAGTTCGCCTACCCCCTCTACGCGCTCGAGGACGCGGTCGAGCTCCGCAACCGCATCCTCGAACAGTTCGAGGCGGCCGATCGCGACACATCGTTGATCGACGACGGCGTGCTGACCTTCGTCATCGTCGGCGGCGGTCCCACCGGCGTCGAACTGTCGGGCGCGCTCGCCGAGCTGTTCGACAAGGTGCTGCGCCGGGACTTCTCCCATCTCCCGATCGATCGAGCGCGCGTGCTGCTCGTCGAGATGGGCGACAGCTTGCTGACCCCGTTCCAGGAACGCAGCCAGCGCCATGCGATCGACGCACTGCGCCACCGGGGTGTCGAGGTTCGCCTCGCGACCGCGGTCGAGTCGATCGAGGCCGATCAGGTCGTGCTCGTCGGCGGCGAGCGGGTGCCGACCCAGACGCTGATCTGGGCTGCCGGGGTGAAGGCCAATGGACTGACGGCAGCGCTCGACGTCCCGACCGGACCCGGCGGTCGCATCGTGGTGGCCGACGACCTCTCGATTCCCGACCGCGACGGCGGGTGGGCGATCGGCGACATCGCCCACGTGATCGACGACGACGGCGACACGGTGCCTCAACTCGCCCCCGCGGCGATCCAGGGAGGCGAGCGCGTCGCTGCGAACATCGTTGCAACGACCGAGGGATGCGACACCACGCCGTTCCGGTATCGCGACAAGGGCACAATGGCCACGATCGGCCGTCGGTCGGCCGTCGCCGAGATCCCCGGTCTCCCGCCGCTGGTCGGGTCGGGAGCCTGGTTGGCATGGCTGGTCCTGCACCTCTACATGCTCATCGGTTTCCGGAACCGGATCTCGGTCCTGGTGAACTGGTCGTGGAACTATCTGACCTGGGATCGAGGGCCGCGCATCCTGCTCCGCGGCGGTCACCACACCGCAGTCGATCGCGCCAGACGCGAGCGAGGTTCTCCGAGCTAGCGTCCGCCGCATGGCTGATGCAGCTGCGATCCGCGAAACGATCCACACCTACTGCGACCGGTTCACCACCGACCGCGAAGGCTGGCTCGATCTCTTTGCCGACGACGCCACCGTCGAGGACCCGATCGGCTCCGATCCGAGCGTGGGCAAGGACGCGATCGGCGCGTTCTGGGACATGACGCATGGCCTCGCCGACAAGGTGACCCTCACACCGTCCAGCTACGTCAAGGTGGCCGGCAACGAGGCGGCGTTCGCCATGGATGCCCGCATGGAATCGGCCGACGGGGTGAACGGCATGCAGATCATCGACGTGATGACCTTCGACGACGACGCCAAGATCACCTCGCAGCGCGCCTACTGGGACTTCGCCGACGTCGCTCCGGTCTGAACGACCCGATCACCCTGCTGCGGTGGTACGGCCATGGCGGTGCTTCGTGCGCAGCACCAATCGGAGGCCGGACCACGTCTCGTCGATGGCACACACCTTGTTGTCGACCATTCCTGTCGGCAGACCGACCTCGCGCACGACGTCCTCGGTCATGTCTGTCGGCACGCCCGACACACGCTTTGGCCACGCGATCCACAGCCCACCGTTCACGTCGAGGGCGCGCATCGCCACCGGCAGCCGCCTTTCGAAGCTCGCCCGCGTCGTGTGGAACGAGACGATGACATCGCTGCGTCCCCGAGCCGACCGACGCACGATCACACCGTCCGGGAGGGCGCCGAGGGTCACGTCGAACCCGTCGGGCGCGTCGAGCAACGCGACCGTGTGCTCCTCCTTGATCCCCAGCTTCTTCGGAAGCGGCGTCCCGGAGTAGCCGGCCATCAACCCCGCCCGAGCACCCGGTCGACCGCGATCTCGATGACCGCCCGGTCCGCTCGCTCCTTCGGCTCGCGATACCGCTCGGCATACCGTCGTTCGCCGTCGCGGCAGCGGTCGGGATCGGTCGTCACCGTGGCCGGTCCCTCGAGACTCAACCATCGGCCCCCGTCGACCTGGCTGACCACCGCCCGCGACCCGGGCGACGCCAGCACGTTGCGTGCCTTCTTCGACGTGTCCCAGGTGATCACCCGCGCCAGGCGCGCGGTGGTGTCCCACGTGAAGCCCACGGCCACCACATGGGGCGAACCATCGGGACGAAGCGTGGTCAACGTTGCGAGGTGTCGCTCGCCCAGGAACGTCAGCACGTCGTCATCGAGAGCAGCGGGATCGAGGGCCACGGTCGTCCGATCAGTCGGTGGCGATCGCGTCGAGGATGTCGAGGCGCGCGGCACGCCGAGCGGGTCGGATCGACGCCATCACTCCGAGGACCGCTGCGGCGACCATCACGCCCAGGAGCGAGGCCACTGGAACACTGAAGGTGCTCAACCCGAAGGAACCGAGCGCCGTCACCAGCGCCCAGCTGGCGAGCAACCCGACGCCCAGACCGACCATCGTCCCCAGCACCGAGATGATCACCGCTTCCCATCGCACGGCAGACCGGAGTTGCGAACGCGACATGCCGACGGCACGCAACAGGCCGAGTTCCCGTGTCCGCTCGTGGATCGACAGCGACAGCGTGTTGGCGATGCCGATCATGGCGATGATGACCGAGAGCAGCAAGAGTGCATTGATCAGCGTGAGGAAGCTCGTGATCTGACTGGCCAGATCGCCGATGAACTCCTCGCGGTCGAGCACGCTGACCGTGGGGAGATCCCCGACGACGGCCTTCAGGTCGGTCTTCACCGTCTCGAGGTCGGCACCGTCGGTGAGCACGACGATGACCTGGACGAGCTGCTCTTCGGCGACGATGCCGCCGTAGGTCTCGAAGTCGATCGAGAAGTTGCCGAGGAGCGTGAAGTCGTCGGAGATGGCGTCGACCGTGAGTTCCTGCGAGTCGCCGCCGGGGCCGGTGATGGTCACGGCGTCGCCGGCCGCGAGGTCGTGGTTCTCAGCCACGCCGACATCGACCACGATCCCGCCCGGCCCGAGATCGGTGATGACGCCCTCGCTCATGCGTGGCGTGAACGCGTCCTCGGCCGTCTGGGGGTCGAGTGCGAAGACGAAGTCGGTCGCCGTGTCGCCGTCGTCGTAGGTCAGCTGTGCCTGCGTGAATCCGACGCGCGTCACCGAGGCGACCCCGTCGGCGTCGGCGATGTCGTCGGCGACGGTGGGGGAGAACCCTCCCGGCGGCCCGAATCCGGCGTCGGCCTGCACGATGAGGTCGCCGGAGAAGCCGCGTTCGACCTCGCTCCGGACCGACACCTTGGCCGACTCGCCGAAGATCGTGATGAAGCCGATCAGTGCGACGCCGATGAGCAGCGCTGACGCCGTGGCCGAGGTCCGCTTGGGGCTCCGGGCGGCATTCTCGGTGGCGAGTCGTCCGGTGACGCCCTTCAGCTTCGGGAGCCAGCCGCCGAGTACGCGTACGGTCGGCTCGGCCAGGACCGGTCCGATGATGATCGCTCCGACGATCAGCGCGACGGCTCCCAGCCCCACGACGGGTATCGAATCGGAGTCGCCGTTCCTCCAGGCCGCGGACAGGTTCCAGGCACCGAGCGCCAGGACCAGGACGCCGATGACGACTCGCGGCTTCGAGGCGCCCGAGCGGTCGATCGCGACCTCGCGCAGCGCGGCGAGGGGCGGGACCCTGGTCGCCTGGACGGCCGGCAGGAGGCTGGCGATCATCGTCACGCCGAGCCCGATGACGAAGGCGATGACGACGGTGGTCGAGCTGATGACCAGCCCGGACGTCGGGAGGTCGGCGCCGGTTGCCGAGAGTCCGGCGGTGACGGCGACGGCGAGGGCGACGCCGCCGAGTAGCCCGAACACGGCGGCGACGAGGCCGATGACGCCGGCTTCGAGCATCACCGAGCCGAGCACCTGCCGGCGGCTGGCGCCGATGGCCCGGAGCAGTGCGAGCTCGCGAGTGCGCTGGGCGACGAGGATCGAGAACGTGTTCGAGATGATGAACGTGCCGACGAGCAGAGCGATGGCCCCGAAGATCGTGAGGATCTGACGGAAGAAGGCGAATCCTTCCTGCACGCCGGCCGCGTCCTGCGCCGCGGCTTCCTCGCCGGTGATCGCCTCCGCCCCGTCGGGCAGGACCGAGGCCACCCGGTCGACCAGGGCTTCGTCGTCGATGGATCCGTCGCCGGAGGCGACGACGACCTGCGTCAGTCCGTCGAGACCGGCGATGCGTTGCGCCTCCGCCAGCGTGAAGTCGACCGAGATCGCACCGGCGGCCGACTCGGCCTCGCCGAAGGTGAACGTCCCGACGACGGTGTACGCCGACTCGCCGAACTGGGTGAGGACCGTGACCGGGTCACCCACCTCGATCCCGGCATCGTCGGCAGCGGCCACGTTGAGCGTGAGCTCGTCGTCGGCCGCTGGCGCGGTGCCGTCGGCGAGGTCGTACGGGTTGAGCACGTCGTCATCGATCCAGCTCTCGAGGAGCGTGGGCGGTCCCTGACTCGAGCCGACCACCTCGCCGTCGGGACCGATGACCCGGTTGACCGCCCCGAAACCCAGTGTCTGGACGAAGGGGGCCGCGCGGTCGATCCCGTCGACGCCGGCGACCGTGTCCACGACCGATTCGTCGAGGTTCTCACGAGCGTCGACGCCCCCGAACCCGCCGTCGAAGAGACTGACGCCCTGCACCTGCACGTCGACCGCGGCGTTGACGTCGGAGAACAGGTCGTCGAAGACCTTGTCGATGGTGTCGGCGAACACGAACGTGCCGGACATGAACGCCACACCGAGGACGATGGCGAGGATCGTCGAGACGAGCCGCCGCTTGTGCTCCCAGATGGAGCGAAGCGTGACCTTCCTCATCGAGGGGACCTCATCAACGGTCGCCGAACTGCTTCATCCGGTCGAGCACGCGCTCCGACGTGGGATCGGTCATCTCGTCGACGATCTGACCGTCGGCGAGGAAGAGCACCCGTTGTGCGTACGACGCCGACACCGGGTCGTGGGTCACCATCACGATCGTCTGACCCAACTCCGCCACTGCGCCCTGCATGAAGGACAGGATCTCGCCCGACGTCGACGAGTCGAGGTTGCCCGTGGGCTCGTCGGCGAAGACGATGTCCGGCTGACTCGCGAGTGCACGAGCGACCGCGACGCGCTGCTGTTGGCCACCGGACAGCTCCGACGGCCGGTGGTCGAGTCGGTCCCGGAGGCCGACGGTGTCGACGACGGTGTCGACCCAGGCCGAGTCGGTCCTGCCACCGGCGAGGTCGATCGGCAGGGTGATGTTCTCGCTCGCCGACAGGGTCGGGATGAGGTTGAAGGCCTGGAACACGAAGCCGATGCGGTCGCGTCGGAGCTTGGTGAGCTCCTTCTCCGACAGCGACGACAGATCGATGTCGCCGATGTAGACCTCCCCGGACGTCAAGGTGTCGAGCCCGGCGACGCAGTGCATCAGGGTCGACTTGCCGGACCCGGATGGGCCCATGATGGCGGTGAAGCGACTCTTGGTGAACTCGACGTCGACGCCACCGAGCGCGACGACGGCCGTCGTGCCGGACCCGTAGGTCTTGTTGGCGGCCACAGCCCGGGCGGCGGCGGTCGCCGGCGGAGATGACGTCGGAGCAGACAGCGGAGCGCTCATGCACGGCACGGTATCCCTGGCGTGACCCCTGTCCCATGGGGGATCTCCCTGAGGGCCCGTAGACTCCGGACGTGAACTGTCCGCAGTGTGGAGCCGAGGTGCCTGCCCAGGCCCGGTTCTGCCCCTCCTGCGGCCACGAGCTGGTCGTCGTGGGAGATCAGCGGCGCATCGCCACCGTGTTGTTCGCCGATCTGGTGGGCTTCACGTCGCTGTCCGAGACGCTCGACCCGGAGCAGGTCAAGGCGTTGGTCGACCGGTGCTTCGAGCGCCTCGCGCTGGACATCGAAACCTTCGGTGGTCGCGTCGACAAGGTCATCGGCGACGCCATCGTTGCCCTGTTCGGTGCGCCGATCGCGCATGAGGACGACGCGGAGCGAGCGGTGCGCGCCGGTCTGCGCATGCAACAGACGATCGCCGTGGTCGGCTCCGAGGTCGATCACGCCGTGCAGATGCGGGTCGGGGTCAACACCGGCGAGGTCCTGGTCGGCGCCGTCCAGGGTGGGCGGGAGTACACGGCCATGGGCGACGTGGTGAACACCGCCAGCCGGCTCCAGAGCGCCGCAGAGCCAGGAATGGTGCTCGTCGGCCCGGCCACCTACGCAGCCACGAGTTCGGTCGTTGCCTACGATTCGATCGACCCGGTGATCGCGAAGGGCAAGGCGCTTCCGGTCGAAGCCTGGGTGGCACGGACCGCGCTGCGACCGCCCGGGTACCGGCCGCGCCGTCACCAGTCACCGTTGGTCGGCCGCGAGACCGAGCTCGCCCTGCTCACCAGCGTCAGCACCACGGCGATCGACCGCTCCCGGGCCGCGCTGCTGGTGGTCCACGGTGAGGCAGGCATGGGGAAGTCACGCCTCGCGGAAGAGATGTCGGCGCACGCGACGTGCGAGCTGGGTGCGCTCGTCCTCGAGGGACGCTGCGTGCCCTACGGCGAGGCCAACGTCTGGTGGCCCATCGCCGATGCGGTCCGTTCCGCCGCCGGACTCGAACAGACGGCATCTCCGTCGGAGATCGACAACGAGCTCCGACGGATCACCCACGCCGCGCTCGTCGAGTCGAACCGGGCCGATGAGATCGACCGCGTGGTGGCGGGCCTCAAGCACCTGCTCGGCACCGACAGCGGCCTTCGGAGCATCGATGTCGCCCGCGCCCGCGAGGAGGTCATCCGTTCGGTGGTCGCCGTCGCCGAGGGCTACAGCCACCGTCAGGCCGTGGTGGTGGTGCTCTCGGACCTCCATTGGGCCGATCAGGAAGTGCTCGACCTCGTCGACACCCTGCTCAACCGTCTCGCCCGCCGGCCGTTCGTGCTCATGGCCACCGCCCGCCGTTCGCTCAGCGAAAACTGGAATCCGTCGCCCGAGGCGGCCAACAGCGTCGTGCTCCACCTCGACCCGCTCGACGCCGACGCCAGCCGACGGCTCCTGTTCACGCTGACGGAGGGCGACCTGCATCCATCGCTGGCGTCGATGCTCGTCGACCGGTCGGGCGGCAACCCGTTCTATCTCGAGGAGCTCGTGTCGCTCGTGAGCGAGGCCGGGGTGAACACGGTCGAGCAACTGCTCGACACCGAGTCGGGCGAGCTGCCGAGCACGTTGCGAGGCCTCGTGGCCGCCCGTCTCGACGCGCTCGCGCCCGCCGATCGGACGATCCTCGACGACGCCGCGGTGCTCGGACGCCGCAATCGGGTCAGCGCGCTGGCCACGATGGCCGAGGTCAAGCGGGGAATCGACAGCGAGACCGCTCGGGCGCACATCGAGAACCTGGCGGCCCGCGAGTTCCTGGTCCTCGAGGGCGACGCCTATTCCTTCCGATCCGATGTCATCCGGGAAGTCGCCTACTCCACGCTGACCAAGGCCGACCGGGCCAAGTCCCACGCCGGAATCGCGTCGTGGATCGAGCACAACATCCTCGACTCACCCGGCGACCATGAGCACGAGCATCCCCATCTGGCCCACCACTGGGCGTCGGCGGCCGAACTCGTCGATGAACTGGGTCGCGTCGCGGGCGTTCCCGACGATGTCCGTGACCGCGCGGTCACGTGGCTGACGACGGCTGCGCACCAAGCCGACGACGACTTCGTTCCCGCCGTCGCCGCGTCGTTCGCGGCGCGGGCGATCGCCCTGGTGGAGGACGATGATCCGCGCCGGATCGACCTGCTCCGGCTCCGGGCCGATGCGCTGACCGACCACTACGACCTCGATGAAGCCGAGGTCGACGCCACGACATCGCTCCAACTCGCATCGGCCGCCGACGACCAGGTCGCGGTGGCGCGAGCGCAGTTGGTGCTGGGCGAGATCCAACAGCACCGAGGCGACACCGCCGGCTCGCTCGGCGTCCTTGACGACGCCCGCCGACGCTTCGAAGCCGCCGGCGACCGAGCGGGCGAGGGCTCGGCGCTGCGTCAGATCGGGATGACCAACGTCTTCGCCGGGGACTACGTGGCTGCCGATCGGGCGCTCGAGACGGCACTTGGGTTGTTCGAGGAACTGGGAGACGTCAGGAACGCCGCGTGGGTGCACCAGAACCTGTCGTGGTCGGCCTATGTCTCCGGCCGGGTCGACGAGGCCGAGGGTCGAGTGGTCGAGGCCATGGAGACGTTCGAGGAACTGGGAGACCTGGGCGGCCTCACCTGGTCACGAGGACTCCTCGCCTGGGTGCGGTTCCACCAGGGCCACGATGCTGAAGCGCTCGCGCTCGCCTCCGCCGTGGGCGACGATGCTCGCGAGCGGGGGGAGGTGTGGGGCGAGGCGATGATGGTCGTGCTCACCGGCGCCATCGCCCTCTGGTCCGGTCGCACCGAGGCCGCAGTCGACACACTCGGCCGGGCAGCGGATCTCTTCGACCAGATCGAGGACTCCTTCGGTGCGCTCCAGTCGAAGTGCAACCTCGCGCGAGCGCTCGCCATGCAAGGCAACGTGGCGGGTGGGCTGCAGGTGCTCGAGGCCGTCCGGACCGACGACCTCACCGCCGAATCCCACGACGTGATGAGTTTCGAGCGCATCACGTCGCTCGCGCTCGCAGTCCAGTTGGGCGACATCGACATGGGTGTCGAGGTGGTCGGTGACCCGTACCAGGCCCGAACCGACATCGTCGGTGCGCCCGACCAGATGGTCGCGTCGGCGATGCACGCACTCCAGCGTGGACAGGTCGAGTCGGCACAGGCGCTCATGGATGCGGTGGACGACGAGCGGGGCTACATCTCCGCTGGCCGGGCCCTGGTCGCGGCCGTTGCCGGCGACAGCGATTCCGCACTCGCGGCGGCAGCGGAGGTGCCCACCGGCCCGCACACCTATCTCGACCTGGTGTACGCCCGGATCGCTGAGGCCGTCGCCCATGCACGCACGGGAGCGATCGACGGGGCACGAGCGGTCCTGGTGGAAGCGATCGAGTCGACCGACGCCACCGGTGACCGCATCGCCCAGGCGCTGGTTCGACTCACCGACGCCGCAGTTGCCGAAGCCGCTGGTCGTGGCGACGCGCACGCCGCTCGGCGCGTCGCCGAGGAACGCCTCACCGCCCTCGGCATCGAGGCCGACGGCTGGCGAGCGCTCCTCAGCGACGCACTCGGCGTCGGTGTCGGCGTCTAGCTCGGCTGCTTGGTGACGCGGAGGTACGGCTTCTTCGCGTCGTAGCTGCCGAATCGTTCCTTGGCATCTTCGTCCGACACGGCCGGGGCGATGATGACATCCTCGCCGTGCTTCCAGTCGGCCGGCGTCGCGACCGAATGGTTGGCGGTGAGCTGCAGGCTGTCGATCACGCGGAGCAATTCGTCGAAGTTGCGCCCGGTCGAGGCCGGGTAGGTGAGGGTCAGCTTGACCTTGTTGTCGGGGCCGATGACGAAGACCGACCGCACCGTCAGAGTGTCGTTCGCGTTCGGGTGGATCATGTCGTAGAGATCGGCGACCGTGCGATCGGGATCGGCGAGGAGCGGGTAGTTGAGCTCGTGGCCGGTGACGTCGGCGATGTCGCCCTTCCACTCGTTGTGGGAGTCGACCGGATCGACCGACAGGCCGAGCACCTTGACGCCGCGCTTGTCGAACTCGGGCTTGAGACCGGCGACGCGACCCAGCTCGGTGGTGCAGACCGGTGTGAAGTCCTTCGGGTGCGAGAACAGGATCGCCCAGGAGTCACCCTTCCAGTCGTGGAAGTTGATCGTGCCGTCGGTGCTTTCGGCGGTGAAGTCGGGTGCTTCGTCTCCGAGTCGGATGGCCATGGGGATTCCTCCGGGGATTGCTGTGGTGATGGTGGACGCGGCAGATCCTAGCGACGTCGCGAAAACCCTGATTCGAGTGGTCGGGATCGGTGCCCCGGCCCGGCGTGACCAACGACACATGGCGCATCAAGCACATGCTTGATACAGTTAGCACTCAAGTCAGAAACGGGCGCCGGCAGTCGTCTTCCTCCGGGAAGTCCTCGGTCCACCATCCTCCCCCAAATCACAGGAGCAACCCCATGAGCAAGGTCCTCACCACCGTCACCGACTACGAAGCGAAGGCCCTCGAAGCCATCGTCAAGGTCCAGGACGACGTCCTCGGCTACGTCAAGCAGGTCGTCGAGTTCGTCGACGGACGAATCTCCGGCATCGAGCTGCCGTTCGAGCTCCCCGAGATCGAGGCACTGTCCACCGTCATCGACGAGGTCCCCACCCTGTCGCAGGTCGTCGACACGCAGTTCGCCTTCTCCAAGAAGCTCCTCGCCAACCAGGAGAAGTTCGCCAAGAACGTCGTGAAGGCCGTCAAGCCCCTCACGCGTGACGCCGCCAAGCCGGCAACCAAGACCACGGCCAAGAAGGCCGCCTGAGCCTGATCCTGACTCTCCCTGACGGGAGCGCCGGGTCGTCAAGTCAACGGGAACCACGGAGAGAGCGGCGCTTCGGCGTCGCTCTCTTCGCGTTGCCTACCCGTCCGCGGTGGCGGCGTCGATCGCGACGTTCTGCGCGACGTAGCTGCGGTACACGGCGAGGATCGCCGCCTTCTGGTCGTCGGTCAACAGCGGGTCGGACCGGACGGCGTCCTCGACGCTCGGCCCGGCGGTCTTGTCCGGATTGCCTTCGAGCAGGCCGGCCTGGACCAGCAGGGATTCTGCGGAGACGTTGAGTGCCGTGGCGATCGCCTTGAGCACCCGTACCGACGGCGTGTGGAGTCCGCGCTCGATCTGGCTCAGGTACGGATTCGAGACGTTCGCCTTCTCGGCCAGGTCGCGGAGCGAGTACTCGGCTGCCTTGCGGCGGTCGCGGATGAACGAGCCGAGCGACTCGAGCTGTTTCCGGGCTGCCTCGTCGAGATCCATGGTGGACCCAGGCTACGGCGTCTCGAGGTCCGCGGCGCGTCGCACGTCGGGCTCGAGGTAGATCACCCGTGCATGGGCAACGGCACTGCGGATCGAGCGCTCGACCTCGTCGACCGCCCGCGACAGCTCGGCGACGGTGAGCCGGTCGCCGAAGTCGATCTTGGCGGCGACCAGGAGCTCGTCGGGACCGAGGTGCTGCGTTCGCATGTGGATGAGCGAGTCGACCGCGGGACTTCCCTCGATCGCCGCAGTGATCGCGGCGAGATCCTTGCGGGTCGCCGACTCGCCGATGAGGAGGCTCTTCATCTCGACCGCGAGCACCATGGCGATGAGCCCCAGGAGGATGCCGATGCTCAGGGTGCCGATGCCGTCCCAGACCGGATCCCCGGTGACCTGCGACAGCCCGACGCCGGCGAGAGCGAGGACGAGGCCGATCATGGCGCCGGTGTCCTCGAGCAGGACCACGGGGACCTCGGGGGAGCGTGAGCGGCGGATGAACGTCCACCAGCCGGCGTCGCCCTTCATTTCGTTGCCGATCTTGACGGCGGTACCGAGTGAATAGCCCTCGAGCACGATGCCGAGCAGGAGGATGCCGACGGCAACGCCGAGCGAGTCGATGACGTGCGGATGGCGGATCTTCTCGATGCCCTCGAAGATGGCGAAGGCGGAGCCGAGCGTGAACAGCACCAGGGCGACGATGAACGACCAGAAGTACCGCTCTCGTCCGAAGCCGAATGGGTGCTGCGGCGTGGCCTCGCGTCGGGAGCGGTTGCCGCCGTAGAGGAGCAGCCCCTGGTTCGAGGTGTCGGCGACCGAGTGCACGGATTCGGCGAGCATCGACGACGAACCCGTGATCAGGAATCCCACGAACTTGGCGATGGCGATGCCGGCGTTGGCCACCAATGCCGCGACGATCGCCTTCGTTCCGCCTTCTCCACCTGCAGCCATGCCGGACATCCTGCCCGATCGCTCAGCGAGTGCGGCGTTTGGTGCCGGCGGTCGGAACGGCGGTGGTCGGGTCGTCCGGCCACGGGTGCTTCGGGTACCGGCCACGCATGTCGGCGCGCACATCGGCGTAGGCGCCGGCCCAGAAGCTGGCGAGATCCTGGGTGACCTGGAGCGGACGGCCGGCGGGGGAGAGCAGGTGGAGCACGACGGCGACCCGGCCCTCGGCAACCGACGGTGTCTCGGTCGAGCCGAAGAGCTCTTGGAGCTTGACGGCGAGGACGGGAGGATCGACCGAATAGTCGACCCGATGGGAGTTGCCGGACGGGACCTCGAGTCGCGCGGGAGCGAGTCGGTCGACGGCTGACCGCTGCTGCCACGTGAGTCCGCGCAGCAAGATCTCGCGTCCGTCGATGCGGGCGAGATCTCGGCGGCGTCGGGCGTTGCCGAGGAATGGACGGATGCGATCATCGACGTCGGCGATGAGCGTCGCGTCGTCGACCGGGGGCCAGTGGCCGGGGTCGACGCCGTGGAGGAACTGGAGCCGAGCTTGGAGTGCGCGGACGTCGTCGTCCCAACCCAGGACCGAGATGCCCGAGTCGCGCACGCCGTCCACCAAGGCGTCGGCGAACGCCGTGGTCGGCGCGTCGACCGCTGCGGAGGACGAGAGCGTGACCGCTCCGAAGCGCTCGACGCGTCGGGCGACCACGTCGCCAGCTCGCCGGTCCCAGTGGACTTCGTCGTGCACCGCGATTCCCTGACCGGCGATCGTTCGGACATCGTCCTCGGTGACCGTCGCTCCGAGGAAGACGCGAGCCCGGGTGGCCTGGCCATCGAGCTCGACCGCGCAGACGTAGTCGGCGCCGGCGAGCGGATCGCCCTGGTCCACGAACGCCCCCCGTCCGCCGGCGAGCAGGAACTCGCCCCGCTGGCCGGACCTCGCCCGACCGACTCGATCGGGGAAGCCGAGACCGACCACGAGCCCGAGCCCGTCGGGCGCGGCGGTCCCGGGCTCGCCCGTTGCGCCGACGAGGGCGCGGAACCGAGCGGCATCGCGCCGTGCACGTTGCACGGCACCGCGGTCGAAGCGGCCAGGATTCCGCAGCGCGGACAGGCGTTCGCTCACGTCCGATCCACGCCGCCGTAGGCCTGACTCGTGGAGTACAGCGGCGGCATCGGCGGCCAGGCCACCGTGGCCGAGTTCGCCGCCACGCAGCAGAAGATGTGCCAGCCGGGGGTGGATCGGGAGTTCGGCCATGGCGCGACCGTGCCCGGTGATCGTGCCGGCGCCGTCCAGCGCGGTGAGCCGGGTGAGCAGGTCTCGGGCTGCCGCGAGGTGGGCCTCGGGAGGGCGTGTCGGCCAGGTCAGGTCATCGACGTCCGCGCCCCACGCGGCGAGGTCGAGCGCCAGCGGTGCGAGGTCGGTCACCTCGATCTCCGGTTCCGGGTGCTCGCGGAGCGTGGCGTCTTCCGCCCTGCTCCACAGCTTGTAGCTGGTCCCCGGCGCGAGGCGACCGGCGCGACCGGCGCGCTGCACGGCTTCGGCGCGGGTCACGGGCACGGTCACCAGCCGGGTCATGCCGCTGCCGGCATCCAGCCGGGGGGTGCGCCGCCACCCGGAATCGACCACGGCGGTGACCCCCTCGATCGTCAGGCTGGTCTCGGCGATCGAGGTCGACAACACGACCTTCCGGCGTCCGCTCGGTGCCGGGCCGATCGCGGCATCCTGGGTGTGGGCTGGCAGCCGACCGTGCAACGGACGCACGTCGACGTCGGGTCCGAGGTCGCCGAGCGCGCGTTGCGTGCGGTCGATCTCCGCTGCGCCGGGCAGGAAGACCAGGACGTCGCCGTCGTGGTCGGCGAGCGCACGCAGCACCGCCGTCGCCACCGCCGGCTCCATCCGGGCCCGACGCCCGTTCACCGTGCGCGCTGCGTCGATGTGCACGATCTCGACCGGGTGTGTCCGGCCCTCCGACCGGATGACGGGGGCATCGAGCAGCTGCGCGACCGGGTCGGCCTCGAGGGTGGCCGACATGACGACGATCCGTAGCTCGGGGCGGAGGGCATCGGCCACGTCGAGGGTGAGGGCCAGGCCCAGATCGGCGTCGATGCTGCGCTCGTGGAACTCATCGAACAGCACGGCCGACACGCCGGTGAGCTCCGGATCGCGCTGGAGGCGGCGGGTGAGCGTTCCCTCGGTCACGACCTCGATCCGTGTCTGTGCCGAGACCCTCGTGTCCTGGCGCATCCGCCACCCGACCTGCTCGCCCGGTCGTTCGCCCAGCAACGATGCCAGCCGGGTCGCGGCAGCCCGCACGGCGAGCCGGCGAGGTTCGAGGACGACGATCGTCCCGTCCCTCCAGGGCTCGTCCAGCAGCGCCAGCGGCACGATGGTCGTCTTGCCTGCGCCAGGAGGCGCATGCAGGACGGCGCGACCCCGGTCGCGCAGGGCGGCCCGCAGCGGATCGATCGCCTCGCCGATGGGCAGGTCGGCAGCGACCGCACGCCACGACAGAGCGGTCACCGGCGGGCGTGGGCGTCGAGGATCCGACTCACCGTCGCGGCGATACCCCGCGCCATCGGCAGGTGGAGGAACTCGTTCGGGCCGTGGGCGTTGGAGCCCGGCCCGAGGACTCCGGTGATGAGGAATTGCGCGTCGGGGAACCGCTCGCCCAGCATGCCCATGAACGGGATCGTGCCACCCTCACCCATGGCCGACGACGGTCGCCCCCACAGCGACTGCGATGCCTCGTCGACCGCGGTCTGCAGCCAATCGCTGGTCGGCGGCGCGTTCCAGCCCGCTTCGGCGGCGGCGATCTCGAGGGTGACGGTCGCACCGTTCGGCGGGTCGTCGGTGAGGCGCTGCCGGAGCGCCTCGATCGCGCGCGAAGGATCGGCGGTCGGTGGCAACCGGATGGCGAGCGACAGCGCCGTGTGCGGTCGCAACACGTTGCCTGCCCGCTCCGGAGGCGGGAAGCCGTTCGCCGCGATGGTGGCGATCGACGGCTCCCACGTCCGGGCCCGCACGAGGTCGGTCGGCGTCGGGTGATCAGCAACGGTGTCGCCGGCGAAGGGGAATGCCATGTCGCCGACGATCTCGTCGGCGATCTGGTCGATCTGGCGGACCCGCTCGTCGGGAATGTCGACCCAGAGTTCGTCGACGAGCACCCGGCCAGTGGACGAGTCCTCGATGCGACCGAGCAGGTGGCGCAGGATGCGGAACGACGACGGCACGACGCCCCCGGCCGATCCACTGTGGACGCCCTCGGTCAGCACGTCGACCCGCAGGCGGGCCGACACCAGGCCGCGCAGCGATGTGGTGATCCACAGCCGGTCGTAGGTGGCGGCGCCCGAGTCGAGCCCGACGACCAGCGACACGTCCCCGAGTCGGTCGCCCAGCGCCTCGAGGTGCGGCGGGAGGTCGGGGCTGCCCGACTCCTCGCTGGCCTCGATGAGCACCAGCAGCCGACCGTGGCTCCCGCCTGCTTCCCGCAACGCCTCGACCGCGGTCAGCGCTGCGAACACCGCGTACCCGTCGTCGGCACCACCGCGCCCGTAGAGCCGGTCGCCGTCGAGTATCGGCGTCCACGGCCCCAGGCCCTCGCGCCATCCGCTCATCTCCGGCTGCTTGTCGAGGTGTCCGTACAACAGCACGGTGTCGTCGGCGAGCGAGGTATCGGTCGCGGGGATCTCGCAGAGCACCAACGGCGTTCGCTCCTCCAGTTCGAGCACCTCGACGGTCATGCCGTCGATGTCCCGGGCATCGCACCACCCACGCACCAGCTCGACGGCGCGCGCCATGTGACCATTGGCGACCCACGCACGATCGAACGCCGGCGAGACGTTGGCGATCTCGATGAAGTCGTGCAGCGTTCCGACGACATCGTCATTCCATCGGGCGTCGATGGCGTCGGGGATCGCGTGGAGGTCGAACGGCACGGGACCACCCTGACCGGCGCTCACCGACTAGGCAAGCGCACCCTTGACCTTCGGGATCACCTCGTTGCCCAACAACTCCAGGTGCTCCCAGGAGACCTCGGGCGGGATGCCGCCGCAGAGTGGATGGGTCGTGACGGGGTCGAGCGGACCGATCCGGTTGGCGTAGTCGACGCACTCGTCCGGTGTCATCACGGCATAGACGCCGGCGGCCTGCATCTCCTCGACGGTGGTCGAGGTGTCGTGCACCGCCGACGTGACGCCCTGTTGCCACGCGGCGTACTCGGTCGCCTCGTAGAGCAGGTGGTCGCCGATGCGGTCCCACGTCTTGTCCGGGTCCCGAGACACGAAGATCGTTCCCGGGCCGTGCTCGGGCGGGGCCATGGCCAGTCCCGGATCGAGTCCCAGGGCCCGACGTTCCTCCTGGTATGCCTGTGCCACCCCGGGGTCGCCGTGCTGGGCGAACAGCGGCATGTCGAGGCGGGCGGCGCGCTTGGCGGCGGCAACGGAGCCGCCGCCGTAGAACATCGTCGGGCGGGGCTGGGAG
>JBBKVY010000100.1:0-11856 GCA_037968675.1 Acidimicrobiales bacterium
GCGGTGAGCCCGAACACGTCGGTGGCGAGTAACGGCAGGACGGTGCGTTCTTGGCCGATCATGCCGCCGACCAGCGCGTTGACGCCGACCAGCAACGAGAACTGGGCCAGGTTCTCGCGCACGCCCAAACGGATCGCGTTCGGTGCCGCGTCTGTATCGGTCACTTGCCAACCTCGAGATCGAAACCCGATGCGGCTCGCCATGTGTCGGGTCCGCCGTCGAACACCGACATGTCGCCGGTAGCGGTAGCGGCGAGGATGCTGGCGGCAGTCATCGCCCGTTCACCGTGGCCGCACATCAACGTGACTTGCCCCGTCGGCGACGGCATGTCGGCAACGGCACCAAGTTCCACGCTGACGGCGCCGGGAACGTGGCCGGTGACGTACTCGTTCTGCTGGCGGACGTCGATCAGCGTCGGCGTCATGGCGTTCGCGTCGACCACGTCGATCGCCGCGACCGGTCGACCGGCAGCGGTCCACGAGTCGATGCCGCCGTCGAGTTCGCCGAGCAGGTTCTCTTGGCCGACATCGAGACATTGGCGCACGACGTCTGTGCGATCTTGGTCGTCGTTGAGGACGAAGATCAACGGGCGGCCAGGGTCGGTCAGCCAGCCGATCCAGCTCGCGAACACGGGGCGCAGCGTGTTCGCCAGCGAACCCGGAATGTGCCCTGCTCCGAAATCGGCCATCGGTCGCGCGTCGACCAGCAACGCCCCGTCCCCGACCTGGTCGGTAACCGTGTCGACGCTCAACCGGGCTAGTACTGGCATCGCGTTGAACACCGTGGGGCCACGGCGGTTCAGCTCCGGCAGACGCAGGAAGTAGGTCGGGAACGTACCGAACCCGCCGAGCAGTTGATCCACGAACTCGTCCTCGCTGCCGACTGAGAGCAGTGGGTTCGTTTCGCGTTCCTGACCCAATGTCGTGGTCCGTTCCGTGGATCCGGGCGCCGAGCAGAACGAGCCCGCACCGTGGGTGGGATACACCGCGAGGTCATCGGGCAGCTCGTCGAAGCGGTGCAGCGAGTGAAACATCTGATGCGCCAGTTGTTCAGCCAGGGCCGGACCGGCGAGGTCGGTACGCCCAACCGCACCGACCATCAGCGAACCACCGGAGAACAACCCGATCAACGCACCGTCGTGTTCGAGCAGATACGAGTGGTGATCAGGTGTGTGGCCCGGCGTCGCCACAGGAATCAGCCAGCACCCGTTGCCAAGATCGACGCGCTGCCCATCTGTCACTGCCTCGTGCGGACTGTCGAGCCGCGACGCGTCCGGTGCCACGAACGTCGTTCCCAGCCGTGCGGTCAGGCCCGGGCTGCCGGTCACGTAGTCAGCATGGGAATGGGTATCTGCCGTCCACGCCAGACGAAGCCCATCTCGAGTCGCCAACGTTTCGTGCGCGGTCGGGAAGCGGGGCGGGTCGATCACTGCCGCGGAGCCATCACGGAGGTCAATCAGGTACGACGAGTGCCCAAGCCCCTCATCGACGAAGTCAACAATCCGGACCATCATCACTCCTCAAGCGTTGCCTTGAATAGATGCCATCACTATACTCACCATTCAAAGGATTGTTTGAGGAGGTTCTCGTAAATGGGTGACCGTAAAGCGAAGAACGCGCTGTTCGACGGATTCGCTGATATTGCCAAAGCGCTCGGTAGCGGGCGCCGTGTCGAACTCGTCGACGTCTTGGCCCAAGGTGAACGACACGTCGAAGAACTCGCCAGTGAGATCGGCCAGAGCGTCGCCAACACCTCACATCACCTGCAAGTGCTTGCCGCAGCAGGATTGGTGACCACCCGCCGCGACGGAAACCGCATCTACTACCAACTCGCGTCCGACGACGTCGAGCAGCTGTGGACTGTGTTGCGCTCGGTTGCTCGGACACACCTCGACGCACTCGACGAACTCGCCGCCGACTACCTCGGCAACAGGAACAGCCTCGAGGAGATCAGCAGAGACGATCTCGTCCAACGCCTCGACGACGGCAACCTGGTCATCATCGACGTCCGCCCGGAAGCCGAGTACGCCGCCGGACACATCCGCGGCGCCCGGTCCATCCCCATCGATCAACTTTCCGAAGTCGTGCGTGAGCTGCCGACCGATGTTGAAGTCGTCGCCTACTGCCGTGGCCCGTACTGCGTGATCGCCGACGATGCCGTCCGACTCCTGCGCCGACGACGCCGTAGCGCGCGACGCCTCCAAGACGGATTTCCGGAATGGCGGACCGCTGAACACCCCACCGAGAAAGGACTCGCATCATGAACGTCCTGGTGATCCTTCAGGGACCCGCCTACGGGGACGAACGCTCCTACAACGGCCTGCGTCTCGCAACCAGTCTCGCCAAACGGGACGATGTCGAGGTCAAAGTGTTCTGCTTCGGAGACGCCGTCGGCTGCGCGGTCGCCGGCCAGAAACTCCCCGACGGCTACTACCACCTCGACCGGATGATCACCACCGCTGCCCGCCACGGCGCCGAGATCGGACTGTGCGGCAGCTGTATGGACGCCCGCGGCATCACCGCCGACAGGATCGTGGACGCCGCCCGACCCTCCAACCTCGACCAGTGCACCGACTGGACGCTCTGGGCAGACAAGACCGTGACCTTCTGAATCGGCTGCACTCGAGGAGAAGGCAGTCATGACAACACGAACCGGCCCGCGTCAGCGGAGTCACCCAACCCGCACAGCCCGTGGGGGTGGTGGAACCGCCGCCAGTTTCTGATTCGAGCAAGTTCCGCAATCGTTGCATCTGGCACGTTCAACGATCGGACGAGTGATTTGCGCAACCGGATAGCCTCGCTTCGTCTGAAGGGACTCGATCTGCCCGAACCACATCTGCTGCTGGTCACGCCCGCCGACTCATATCGGACCTCTGACTATCTGGACGCGGCGGCCTCGCTCGGGTGTCGCGTCACGGTGGCGACCGACGGTGCTGTGGCCATCCCCGGTTCTGCGATCGTTGCGCCACTTTCTGACCCAGCCGCCGCTGCGAACGCCGTTGTGAGACAGCTCCCCACAGGCGTCGACGCGGTTGTCGGCACCGACGGTTCCGCGATCGCCGTGGCCGCGTCGATTGCCGGCCTCCTCGGCCTCACAGCCAACTCGGAAGTGGCGTTGCTCGCAGCCGACAACAAGCTCGCCCAACGTAGAGCGTTGTCGTCGGCAGGACTCTGCCAACCCTTGTTCTCGACCGCAACCGATGGTGAGTGGCGCCACTTCCCGGCAGTCGTGAAACCCGTGGACCGTTCGGCAAGTCAAGGAGTGCTCCGCGCCGACAATGCCGATGAACTTCGCAGAGCGATCGAGGTCATCCGGGAGATCGCTGGTGCCGACGCCGAGGTGATCATCGAGGAGTTCGTCCCAGGCATCGAGATTGTTGTCGAGGGTCTACTGCGCAACGGGTCACTCGAGGTGCTCGCGTTGTTCGACAAACCCGAAACTCCGACCGGCCCCACGTTCCCCGAGACATTGCTCATCAGCCCGGCCCGCCTCGATGCGGCCACGGTCGAAGCGGTCGTCGATCTCGCCAGCAATGCCTGCGCGGCGATCCGCCTCAGCGAAGGCCCGGTACATGTCGAATGCAAAGTGGAAGATGAGCACGTCTGGTTCATCGAACTGGCCCCACGAACCATCGGCGGCTTGTGCAGTCGAAGCCTCCGCCCGGGAGGAATGGCCCTGGAGGAACTCGTTCTCCGCCACCTTCTCGGCCTCGAAAGTCCATCTGGGGAGAACGTCGGTGCCACCGGCGTCCTCATGCTGCCCGTACCGACACAGGGTGTTCTGGACCGGGTCGACGGTGTGAACCGGGCGCGAGCGGTGCAGGCCGTGACCGACGTCATCATCACAATCGGTCCCGGTGAAGAGGTCTGGCCACTGCCTCATGGCAATCGCTACCTCGGGTTCGTGTTCGCCCGAGCCTCATCGCCAGATGCCGTCGAAGCAGCGCTGCGCGAGGCGTGGAGTGTGGTGGACGCGAAGATCAGCGCTTCGTCGTCGGGTAATACGGATTCGTTCCAGCACCGTGGTCGGTCGCATCCACGACCTGGGTGACGCCGACGACGTGTCGCCGAAGCAGGACCTCGACTCCCTGGCGAACGGTCACCTGTGCAAGGGCGCACCCCTGACATCGGCCGGTGAGACGGACACCGATCACCCCGCCGACTTCTGAGTCCACGACGATCTTTCCACCGTGGGCGGCAACCATCGGATTGATCGCATCAGCGAGAACGCCTGCGACGGTCGTCGCCGTGACCGGGGGGAGATCGAGCTCACCACACAGTGGCTGCACCGCACCAGGTGACCCAACCGCCACAACCCGGCCATCGCGGCGTTCGAGATCACCGCCTCTGGCGATGACTGACCGACGCAGCGTGTTGAACTCGTCTGACGGCGGCGTTTCGGCAGGCGCACCGCTGACACCGTGGTTCAGGGCCTGATCGAGGTCGGTGATGAGGTCGTCGGCGGCCTCGAGGCCAATGGAGAATCGGAGGAGATCGGCGGCAATGGGAGTCGAGGGCCCTTCGACCGACGCCCTGTGCTCCACCAGGCTTTCCGTTCCACCCAGCGAGGTGGCGCGAACGAACAACTCAAGCCGCGCAGCGGCCGCCATGGCCGCTGCCTCGCCGCCCCGGATCCGCATCGAGAGCATCCCGCTGAACCCATCCGTCATCTGCCGAGCAGCAACCTGATGGCCCGGATGACCCGGGAGACCCGGATACATCACCACATCGACTCGATCATCGTTGTCGAAATGTTCGGCGATCTGGAGCGCAGTCGCTGAACTCTGCCGCACCCGCGGGAAGAGCGTGCGCATTCCCCGCAGCAGCAGCCAAGCATCGAAACCGCTCGGGACCCCGCCGTTGCTCCGGCGCCACGCGCGGATCCGCTGAACGAAGGGGTCGTCGACAGCGGCCACGACCGCCCCGGCCAAGACATCGCTGTGCCCGTTCAAGTACTTGGTGGCAGAGTGCACCACCAGATCAGCGCCGTACTCGATCGGCCGTGTGTGCACCGGCGTCGCGACCGTGCTGTCAACCACGAGTCGGGCGTGGGCGGCGTGAGCGATGTCGGCCACTGCGCCAATGTCGGTGATCTGCCAAGTGGGATTCGCCGGCGTCTCGATCCACACGATTCGTGTATCGCCAGGTCGGATCGCGGCGATCACCTCGCCGGGCTCGCTCGTATCGACGAAGGACACCGCGATGCCCCAGGTCATCGCAAATTCGCCGATCCACTTGCGTAACGCCCAATACATGATCTTCGGCGCGACGACATGATCTCCGGGTACCAGCGCGCAGAACACCGACGTTGCCGCAGCCATTCCGGAAGCGAACAACATCGCGCTCGAACCAACCTCGAGTTCGGCCAACAACCGCTCAGGGAGCTCGTACCCCGGATTATCGGCCCGGGTGTACTCGAAACCTGCCGGGTAGCTTCCGTCAGCATCGCGTTCGAACGTTGTGGATGAATGAATGGGCGGAACCAGCGCACTCGTGGTCGGATCGATGTGCCCCAAGGCTTGCGCCGCCCTTGTCTCAGGCTTCACTCGAACTCCTCCAATGGCCCCGGCGACATGGTCCAGTCGGGGCCCAACATGGCCAAACTACTCCGGCGACCTGACGTCTGTGCCCGCTCGACCGCAGCAGGACTCCCGGGCAAAGACCCTTCGCGAACACACTTCCTCGACAAATGGGGACGTGCGATTTTGGACGCTCGTGGAACGAGCGACTGCTTCGGACAATCGGCGGTGGCGTCGAACAACGTGAGGAGAAGCCGGCTCTACCAGCACGGCGGCGCCAACGGCGCCGAGTCGTGTCCCGCCCATCGAGTTGAGGAGCTGCCGCGTGTCGGCGAACAGGTCGACTGCTTCGACTCGAGGCCACAGTCGCTCGACCAGCGCCAGAACAACGAGGTGGCCGACCACCACGACCGGTGCAGCGATCTCCACAATCACTCCCGAGGCGATGAGTGAAGCCATGGCTAAGATCGGAGCGGCATGAGTGCCGGGAAGCACAGGTGTCGCATGCCGACGGTCATCCCTGTACCTCGATGCCGGTGACGGCGCTGAGGTGTCGGGCCGCGGCCGGGGCGACCGTGGCCCACGGGTGGCCGCCGGCGTCGGGGCCGTGTTCGGCCCGCATGTTGGTGACGTCTACGAGCACGCGTGCGCCGTGCAGCGCCCGGTACCAGCCGAGACCCGCCAGTGACACTTCCGGGTTTACCTTCGTGTAGCTGGCGATGAAGCGTCGGGCGAGCAACCGTCCCGCGCCACGGCCGACTGCGACGAGTGGTCCGGGGAGCTGCAGCGGCGGGTTGGCGAGCAGCAGTTCGGTGAACGCGAGGTCGAAGCACGGGTCAGCGACGACCGAACCCGTCCAGTCGAGGACCACCATGGTGCCGTTGTCGGCGAGCACGTTGAACGGGTGGAGATCGCCATGGCACACCACCTCGCGGACACTGCGCGGTTGGTCGGCGCGAAGCCGTTCGATCGCGGCCGCGACGTCGGTGCAGCCGCTCGCTTCGGCGCCGGACGCGTGATGGTCGAGCAGATCGGCGGCTGACCAGGCCACGTCACCGTCGATTCCGGCGACTGCGGCGGTGACCGGCGCGGGGTCGAGTCGGTGAAGCCCCTCCATCGCGGCCGCCAACTGCACGGGCAGGGTCCGGAGCAGTGACGGGGCGCGGCGTAGGGCGGCGATGCCGTCGAGGCCCGCCAACAATGGGCCACCGGTGGAGAAGTCCATGACCGACCACCACCCGTCGCCCGTCTCGGCGGGCTGGGAGATCCACACGTTCGGGGTCGGGAACCCGGCTGTCGCGATCGCCTGTTGCACCGCTGCTTCTTTGGCTCCCATCACGGTGGAGGGAGCGAACCGCACCACGACCTCTTCAGCGACCTCCGGGGGTTGGCCGGAGATGGGTACGCGCCACATCGACGCCCAGAACCCGCCGGTCAGCGGTGTCGGCCGGCCAACCTCGACGTTCGGCCACGCATTGCTGATGATTCGGGTGGCTTCTTCCATGGTGACTATCACGGTATTTACCGTAACGGTATTTGCTGGTACTGTCTAGCCATGAGTTCCGTGACAGCCGACACCCCGGCCGGCGACGAGTGGACCGTCGACCAACTCGCCCAACGAGCCGACGTCCCCGTCCGCACCATCCGCGAGTACCAGACGGTGGGGCTGCTTCCCCGCCCCCGCCGGTCCGGGCGGATCGGTCTCTACAACGTCAGCCACCTCCGGCGACTCCACCTGATCGACCGCCTCCAGGTCCGTGGCCATTCGCTCGCCGGGATCGGTGACCTGCTCGCCGCGTGGCGTGAAGGCGACGCCATCACCGACATCCTCGGCCTCGAACCCGACCAACTCGTCCACATCGACGAGCCCGGGGCGCCCGCCACCCTCGCCCAACTCACCGAAGCGATCCCGGCCTTGGTCCCCGGCCGGCTCGCCGACCTCCTCGAGACCGGCGTGGTCGAGGACTGCGGACCGGACCGGTACTGCGTTCCCAGCCCATCACTACTCCAGCTCGCCGTCGACACCCTCGCCACCGGCCTCCACCCCGACGCCGTCCTCGAACTCCTCGCCCAGCTACGAAGCGCGGCCGACACCGTCGCCGACGCCACCCTCACCGCCATCGCCGCCCTCCCAGCGGACACACCCGACGCCACCTACGAAACCGTCGTCGGCCGCGGCCGCGGACTCCTCGCCCACGGCGTCGGAAGACTCAGCCTCCACCGCCTCGGCCGACGACTCGACGTCGACGACCACGCCACCACCGCCGACCTCGCCGCCGCGCTCCGCGCCAGACCAACCCCGAAGAAGAAGCCGAGGAAGACACCATGACCGACGCCCGAAACGCCGACCAGTACGAAGCATGGAACGGCAAATCCGGGACACGTTGGGTTGCCAGCGCCGACCAACGCGATGCCGTCCTCTCCCCCAACGCCGACCACCTCCTTGCCACCGCCGCCATCGCGCCCGGCGAACGAGTTCTCGACATCGGCTGCGGCTGCGGTGCCACAACCATCGCCGCCACTCACGCCACCGACTCGAGCGGGGCCGTCGTCGGGCTCGATCTGTCGGCACCCATGCTCGACGTCGCCCGATCTCGCGCCGAGACCGGTGGCATGGACAACGTGAGCTTCGTTCAAGGTGACGCTCAGACCACCCGGCTCGACGACGAGTTCGATGTGGTCATCAGCCGATTCGGGACCATGTTCTTCGACAGCCCCGCCGCAGCGTTTGCGAACCTCGCCAGTCACCTCCGTCCAAGCGGTCGGCTCTGCTTCGTCACGTGGCAGCCGCTCGAGACCAACGAATGGCTCGTCGTTCCTGGCGCCACGCTCCTCGAATACGGGTCACTCCCACCCGCGGCCGAGCCGTCCGCGCCCGGCATGTTCGCCCAGTCCGATCCCGACACCATCGCTCCCGTGCTCACCGAGGCTGGCCTGAACCAGGTCACCTCGGAGCCGGTCATCCTCCCGCTCACCTTCGGCAGGACAACTGACGAAGCAGTCGACTACCTCGCCGACTCCGGGCCTGGACGAGCAATCCTCGACACCATCCCCGACGACCAACACAACACGGCACTCAATCGCGTCAAAATCGTGCTTGAGGACCATGCGGACGCTGACGGGCACATCACGCTGCGCGCAGCCGTGTGGATCACGACCGCCCGCTGTTGAACTCGCTCGCCGTCGGAGGGCCGCGTCCCGAGACGTTTCGACCGACGCCTCTGCACTCGACCGCGATCCATGACCATTCAGCTCTAGCTGTACTACAGCCGTAGCTGTACTGTTCTCGGGATGAACGATGTCGCCGTTGACGCAATGCACCGAGTGGGAAAGGCACTGTCTGACCCGACCAGGTGCCGGATTCTCTTGTGCCTCCTCGAGGGCCTCCACTATCCGACGGATCTGGCCGACCATCTCGTGCTCACCAAGGCGAACGTGTCGAATCATCTCGCCTGTCTGCGGGGCTGCGGGCTGGTCACCACGGTGCAGGAAGGGCGTCGGCAGCGGTACGAACTCGTCGACGAACGCCTGAGTCACGCGATTCAGGATCTCGTTGAGCTGGCGGCGGCACTCGGCGTCCAAACCTGCCACGCCAACGAAAGCACAGCATCATGACCCGCTACCGAGACCATCTCGCCGCTGCGGACACGAACGGCCAGTTGGACCACCGCGACCCGACCATCGAGATGAAGACCATCGCGGTCCTCGGCGGAACCGGCGCCGTCGGCACCGACGTCACACAGATCCTCGCAACGATGAACCACCGAGTCATCGCTGTCTCGCGACACGCTGATCAAGCGCAGACAGTGGCTGCTGGACTGCCGAACGCCACCGGGATCGCGGGAAGTCTCGGCGATCCGGCCAGCCTCGGTGCCGTCGAGCCGGGCGTCGCGATCAACTGCACCGGCATCGAGGACGCAACAGCAATCCAACGATGGCGAGACGCCGGCTGGGCGATCATCGACATCACCGCATCCAGCAACTACGCCACCGAACTTGCCGCCGCTCCTCACACCGGGCCGCCACTCGTCGTCGGTGTCGGACTCACCCCCGGCCTGACGAGTGTGCTCGCTCGAGAGCTCGTCGCACTCGATCCGGCGACGAAGTCGGCCACGATCTCGTGTCTCGTCGGCCTCGGCGAGGAATACGGCGACGCCTCCCGCAACTGGACCTACGGACAACTCGGCCGCCGAATCGAAGATGCGACCGGTCCGTTCCGCAACTTCTCCTCGCCCGAACCGATCACGTTCCCCGGCGGGTTCGGCACGCGGCCCGCGTGGCGGTTCGATTTCGCCGACAGAGGCCTGCTCCCCGCCGAGCTCGGCGTCCACGTCACCACCCGCTACTGCTTCGACTCCCGACTCGCCGGCCGAGCACTCGCAACCGCAGCCGCCGTGCCAAAAGCGCCTGACGCCATGCGACGACTCAACCGGCTCTCACGAAGAACCGTCGCCGGCACCGCATGGTGGGCCGGCGTCGTCGAAACCGACACCGGCGCCCGAGCAACCGCAATCGGCAACGGCCAATCCCACGGCACCGCCGCCGTCACCGCCATCGCCGCCGACAGCCTCGCCCGACCGACCGCGCCAAGCGACGCTCGCTACCTCTGGGACCTCATCGACACCGATGCACTCCGCTCAGAACTCGCAGGGCTCGGCGTCCTCACCGACATCACACACGAAGGAAACGACCGATGACATCACCGGCCTCGACCCGACAGCGCAACGCCATCCTTCCCCTGACCGTGGCCTACGTCAGTTCGGCGTTCGGTTGGCGAACGTGGAAGCAGTGGCGCTCGACCGGCGACACCGGCATTCGTGTCGGACAAGACGGCTCGCGCGAGGAACGCATCGCCGGAGCGCTCTTCGCAACCAGCCTCGCCGCCGGAATCGCCGCAGCGCTCCAGGCTCCCCCGGATCAGCGATCCGGGCGCCGCGCCGGCCTCGCCCTGATGGGCGCCGGTCTCTTCGGCACCCTCATCGCTCAAGTGGATCTCGGGCGATCATGGAGGATCGGCGTCGACCCCACCGAAGAAACCGACCTGGTGACAACCGGCGCGTTCGCCGTCGTCCGGAATCCCATCTTCACCGCGATGTCGCTCTTCGCCATCGGGACCGCGGTCGCCCAACAATCACGTGCGGCCCTCGTCGCCGCTCTCTCGATGGTCGCAGGCGTCCAAGCCCAGGTCCGACTCATCGAAGAGCCCAACCTCCGACAGGTCCACGGCCACGACTACGAGCAGTACGTGGAACGAACCGGACGCTTCGTTCCACGCATCGGTTGAACAACGCAGCCAGAACCACCGGACGGGATTGAGGCCGGCAGCCGGCCCGTCGGACGTCAGTGGACGTCCATGGACACCGCCGAGAAAACGACCCCATTCGGGCGACCGCCCACCGACGTCCGCCGACGTCCACCGCCGTCCGTGGCCTACATCGCGTGCTCGCCCCGGTACACGTCGGCGACGGTAACTCCCGCGGTAACTCCCACCGGCCAAATCCGACGGCCCAAAAAGGCTGTGACCAGGACTTTCGCGACCCCGACAACGCCCGGGTTCGATTCCCCCCAGCTCCACAGATCTCCACGGACGTCAGCGGACGTCCATGGACAGTTCCGATTTTGCTCAGAAATGGGCGCTGACCTGGGGAAATGCACGATCATGGCTCCGATTCGGGGTTCGATTCCGTTTGAATCGAACCCCGCTCGCCGGATCCAGGGTCCACGCCTGTGACCAGGAACTTCGCGGAATTTAGGCTGTTCAGGCCGGCCGAGTTTCTGGGGCGTAACTCCCACGGTAACTCCCGCGCATTTCGCCTCCGCGGAAGCCTTTGGCGTTGCGGCCTGTGGGTCGCGTGGCAACGCTGGTACGCGACAGACCAGATCTCGCTCGTACCATTGATCGACCTACGTCAGCCAACACAAGCTGGCCTGGCTTGGATGTCGTTGACGTCGAGGAACAACGCTCCGACGGCTTGTTGTACTGCCATCGACCACGTCGGGTAGGCGTGGGTTGCGAGGGCGACGCGGGCGGGGAACGCGCCGGCGTTCATGGCGTTGCTGATCTCGTGGATGAGTTCACCCGCGTGCGGGGCGACGATGCTGGCGCCCACGAATCGGCCTCCGGCGAGTGAGCGCAGGCCGGCGCGGGGCGCGGCGATGATCTTGATGAATCCGTCGGTTGCGTTCTCGACAATGGCCCGGTCCACCTTGGCGAGCGGAAAGTCGACGACCCTGGCCGCAGCGCCGAACCGGTCGAAGGCCTCGCCTTCGGTCATCCCGACTCGAGCCACCTCCGGGGCGGTGAAGGTGACCCAGGGGATCGCGTCGATCTTGAATCG